>NZ_JBWJVM010000004.1:0-224376 GCF_056428985.1 Streptomyces sp. CA189
TGGAGGGGCTGCGGCCCAGCTCCGCCGCTATCGCGCGGATCGTGGCCTTCTCCCGCAGGCGGTCGGCGATGTGGATGCGGTCGGCCTCGCGCAAGTACCGCGAGGGCACGGAAGGCGGCTCCACCGCGTTGAGCGGTGGAGCCGCCTTCTTCCCGCCGGACGGGTTGCGTCCGTATCGCCAGCGCTTCCCGGTCCGCCGGTTGATCCCGACGATCCGGCACGCTTCCGTGTTGCTTACGCCCTGCTCCATGAGCCGGGAGTATGCCGCCCGCTCACGAGCGAGCTTCTTACGTCCCTGCGGCTGCCGGTCCTCGCGGATCTCGAAGCCCATGCCACCCCTTGAACTGGGGTGTTGCAACGACTCCTAGAACCCAAGAGAAGCTGGGGGCCTTTCTCATCCCCGCATGCGCGGGGAGCAATGGCGGCGACGTGTGTCCTGGAAGACATACCGCCATGTGCGGTGCGCCGCCCTGAAAGGAACCAACTACGGCGTCCCGCGTGAGCCACTATGCCACTGCCGTGTGGCGTGCGGGGGCGAATCCCGGGATGCCGCGGCGCCATCCCGCGCGCACCCTGGAGGCATGAGCCAGGTCATCGTGGTCCACGCGCCAGACTCCTCCGGCGGTCGGCGCGTGCACGTCGACTCGGAGATCCTCGGCCTCGCCTACTCGCTGCGGGACGTCCAGGAGTTCCTTCGACGCGCTGGCCTGGACTGGGAGACGGAGCAGATCTCCAGCTCCCCGCTCATCGAGTGGCGGGGCGGCGGGCCCGACACGTGGCCGGCACCGTGGGGGCCCGGCGGGCCGTGAGCGCGCGGCAGCCCTCCCGTGGGGAGCCGGGAGGGCGACGAGCCCGGGATGATCCGGAGCCACACCATATGCACTGGTCGAAGCGGGACGGTAGGCATATGACAGGGGAGATTCCGGATAGCAGAACGCCCGCCCCCGCAGGATGCGAGAGCGGGCGTCAGGGCCTGGTCGTCAGATGCGACAGTCGATGTCGCACTCCTCCCGCTCCATGTGCCCGCAGGGCAGCGAGCCGGGCGGGAGCGGCGCTGGCTTAGGGAGGGCCGCACACACCGCGTCGTAGGCCTGCTCCTTCTCCTCCACGGGCCGGGCCGGCACGCGCACAACTTCGTCGTACCAGGCCCACAGCTCGGCGCTCGGGCGGGACTTGAGATCTGCGGGGATCGTCAGCATCCGCCAAGTCTGGCAGGCGACTCCGACAGCGGGCAGGCGTCAGGCTGGGTCGCTGGTCGGCGCCGGCTTCCACCCATGCTGGCCGCCCATGGGAACCCGGACGGCTCGTGCAACTGCACCAGCCTGCCGTCGGGCGAATCGCTCCCCGTACTCGTACTCCTCGCGCGCTACCGCCTCGCCCTGCAGCAACACCGAGTACGCGTCGCAAGCGGCTGCAACGGCGGCCTGCGCGTCATGGTGTCGCGAGGACGGGAGGTCGCCGTACTCCCACGAGAGGTGCCAGCCCTCCGCCTCGCCAGCGACGTACCCAATGCGGCCGATTCGCTGGTTGCCGTCGTGATGGCGGATGGCCAGACCGGCATCTCCCCACGGCACGAAGGTGGGCATGGGCGGCTTCTTCGGACGGGGCATGCGGTTCTCCCTCTATGCCGACGGGAGCCCATTCAACGCCCAGAGCCCCCGCCGCGGTAGGCCCAAGCCGCAGGGCAGCGCATAACGTTCCCTTAAGCGGTGGCCTTGCTCTGCTGCTCCTGCCAGGCGAGGCGAAGGTTCTGGGCTTGGCGGCACAGATCGTCGAAGCGGTGCCGTGCACGAGCCAGGGCCTGCCGCGCGTCTTCGATGTCATCGGCCACGCGCCGCTGCTGCTCGTCGTACTCATCCTTGGTCATGCTGAACTCCTTGAGCTAGAGACCGATGTCATCGGACGCGGCGTCGACCCAGCGGTCGGCTTCCTGGATGTACCCCCAGAACACGGGGCTGTTGGCGGCATGCCCGGACTGCGCGCGGATCTTCTCCTCGCGCTTCCCTGCCTTGCGGGAGGTGGTGATGAACCCGGCTCGCATCGAGTGGCCGGTAAGCCGGACGGCTACCCCGGCTCGTTCGGCGCTGCGGGAGATGATCTCCTGGCAGCCGGACGCGGTGAGGCCGTCGTCGCCGAGGTGCCCGTGGACGCTGACGGGCCGGAAGGCTGGGCCGCTGGTGAGTCCGGCGGCGGCTTTCCAGGTGAGCCAGGCGCGGACGGGGCAGGTGTCGGGGTTTTTGCCGTAGGCGACGACGACGTCGCGGGGCGGGCGTTGCTTGACGGAGGGGACGTGGACGTCGAGGCCTTCGCTGACGAGTTGGATACTGTCGGTTCGGAGGGCGGAGACTTCGGCGGACCGGCCGGCGATCCCGAAGGCCATGAGCCAGAGGGCACGGTCGCGGAGTCCGGCGAGGCCTGCTGGGGCGGCGGCGTACATCTGCCGGAGCTGGGCTGGCGTGGCGGCGGGAGCCTTGCCGCGGCCTCGGGCGATGCGGTCGGGGTCGAGCTTGAGGGGCTTGAGGGCTTGGCGGGCGGCGACGGTGGCGTCCTTGGGGACTTCGACCCCTTCGGCCCGCGCGGTGACGGTGACCCCGGTGATCCTGCGGTCGATGCTGGCCGGCGCCGCGAGCTTGACCGTGTCGAGCCAGACTACGAATCCGACGAGCGTTCCCTTGGTGACGGCGGTGAGCGGCAGCCGGTGTCCGGTGCGTTCGGCGAGCCAGTCGTGGAACTCGGCCCAGAGTGCCCAGTCGTTGGCGTAGCCGCGCTTGGTGTTGTGGGGGCGGATGGCGTCGAGGTGCTCTTCGGCGGCTTGTTCCATGGCGGCGAGGACGGCGAGAGTCGCCGGGTCGTAGACGGCCGGGGCGGCGCCGAGCTGGAGCGGAACGAGGCCGCTCATGACTCACCTTCCAGCATGCAGCCGAGAAGTCCGGCCGGGCTGTAGCCGTGCCCTTGAACCGGAGGTCCCGTGCGGTGCGGTTCGAACCGCCGCCACTGCTTGCGCTCGTGCCCGTTGAGGAAGCGCACGGCGTCGTAGCACGTGAAGCACAGGCGGGCGTCGGTGTCCTGCGTCCCGCACTTGGGGCAGCACCCTGCGAGTACCCAGGCGTGACGTTGGCGTAGTCCGAGTTCGCGCGTCGTGGCCTGGCTTGCCTGCACCTCGGCGAGTCGAAGAGCGACGTGCTTGTCGATGGCTGCCATTACGACGGCGATCTCCCACTCAACTGCGGGGCTCATCCTCGTGTGGCAGCAGATGGTCGATGCGACCACTCCTTCGAGTCCCTCGCGCGTCATCGGGACATCCCCGGACTGATCACTATCAAGGCTCTGAGACATGCTCAAGTATACCAATTTCGGGCGCTGATATGGCATCTTATCGCTGGCAACCCCTTCTAAGGCAGGGCCAGTTCGGCGGGCATAGCAAGAGGCCCCCACCGCGGCGGCGGTGGGGGCGGTCAGACTCCAGTTCGGTTGTACTCATCTACCGCGTCCGGCGGCGCCGGCGGTTCCATGCCGTTCGCGCGCATCTGGCCCGTGAGGTGACCTACGTAGGAGGAGAAGGCGCGGACAAGGACTTCAAGTCGGTAGACCCTTCCGCGCAAGGATCCGTTCTCCTCATCCACCCTCATCACCGATGCCTGCAGGATCGCGAGGCTGGCTTCCTGCTGAGCCGGCGCGGCAGTTGCACGGGCCGCCGCCTCGTTAGCCAGACCGATGGCACGCTGGGCGTCCGCTGTTACTTGTGCCGCGCGGACCGTGGCGCGGGCTACGAACCAGCCGCCGCCTCCAAGGACGCTGCCGCCCGCCGTGGCCACGGCCGCCCACTCCCCAATGTTCATCCGCCCTCAGCTTTCCGGGCCGCGACAGGAGCGGGTACCGAGTACTCGGGCACCGTCGAGGCCCACAGAATCACCCCCACATGGGAAGTGAGGTACCAGGTAGCGACGTAGCCGCCGCGTGAGTAGTCGCCGGTGATGACTGCGGCGAGGTATGCGATCGCCCAGACGGCTGGGGGGACGAGAGCAGCGGCGAATCCCGCCCAGTCACGGCCGATCTTCAAGAAGGCACTGGACGTCGTGACGAAGCCGGCGACAATCCAGAGCCACGCCCAGGACTCCATGGGGCACCACTGCGTGAGCAGCCCCAAGCCCTGGACGCTGGGTGGGTCGGCGATGAAGCTGATGCCCAGGTTCGTCATACCGACACCCAGCAGGACAAGGAACGGGCCGCGGCGGCCCAGCAGCTTGCACAGCCACCGGACCGCACGGCAGATCACTACACGCTCCGGGGCGAGCCAGCCGTGACCAGACTGTCCTGGGCCTTGCCGCTGATGCCTGCGGGCTTCCACAGCCCGAAGTGGGCGAGGACGCCGGTGGCGAAGGCGACGGCGGCCAGGACCGCGGCGGTGCCGAGGTCGAAGCCGGGGCCCGGGTTGGCGACCTCCACGAGGAGCCCGTTCGCCGTGGACAGCGCGAGCAGGAGAACGGCCTTGGTGCCGGCCGAGGTGATCCGGGTCGTGACGAGGCCGACGAGAACGGGGAGGATGACGGAGATGAGGAGGCCGAGCCAGTAGGCGCGGTCGAGGGCGACGTTCATGATTCTCCTTAGTTGGCGCCGGTGACGTTGACGTCCACGTGGACGACGGCGTTGGCGATGGCCTGCTCAACGGCGGCCACGATGGTGTCCGTGTCGACGTCGTCGTGCTGGCCGAGCTGGGTGGCGAGCGCGGTCACGGCGGCCTGTGTCGCGGCGAGCTGCCGCACGACCGTCTCGGTCTGCGTGTTGTGGACCTTGTCCATCCAGGCCATGACGGCGCCCGGGGTTACGGGCTGTCCGGTGGCCACGTTGGTGAGCTGCTTGGCCCAGACGGCGTCGGCGATCTCCTGAGCTGTGGGCATGTCGTCCTCCTCGGACGGGTCGGGGGTCTGGCCGTTGGCCCGGGCGACGATGCCCGGGAAGATGACCTCGCGGAACTGCTTCACGCGGGCATCTCCGGGGCATGCGGTGCCGCCCTTTGCCCAGTCCGCGTGAAGCCGGTGGTAGCCGTAGCCCGGATCGGATGCGGTACGGCAGGTGCGGAGCGGGATGCCGTGGCGCTGGTGCAGCCACACGCCGAGGCTGATCAGCCCCTCAACCTGTGCGGCTGTCCACGGGTCGGAGTGATCTTTATTGGACGCGGTCTCGATGCTGACGGCGCCAGTCCCGTCAGGCCTGCGATTGGCCAGGTACGTTGCGTCGGCGCGGGTCTCGGTTCCGATGTACTGGGCGATGCTCCCGTCGTAGGACTGGCCGAAGTGGGACTCGAGATTCGTGCTGTCGCGCCAGTACTCGAAGGTGCGCTCCTTCGTCCAGGGAGCGGCGATGGAGTGCAGCACGAACTGTGTTGGGACGATCGCGGGCTGGTCGTCGGACTCCGGCTGGAGTTCCATCCGGACTGCTCCGGGATACCAGGCCATGAGGACCTCCAGGGTCGGTAGTGGTGGGTTAGGGGCAGCCGGTGAGGAGGATGAGCCTGTAGTCGAACGTGCCGGTGCCGCCGCTGACACGGTGCTTGCTGGTCACGGTGAGGGTCTCGCCGACGCTCAGTCCCGTCAGCCGGTACGACAGGTCGACGCTGACGTTGGCGGTGCCGCCGATGATCAGCCCCGCGTTGTCGTTCGCGGAGTACACCGTCCCGGAGGTGCTACCTGAGGCCGACCAGCTCGTGATCGTGTTCGTGGCACCGGAGTTGCGCTGCGTCGACCGGATCTCGACGACCACCTCCCCCGACGCGGGCACGATCACCACCGCTGACAGAGCCCCACCAGACGCGTCCGTGTACGACGTACTCGTCGTCGTCCGCGTAGTCGTGTCCTCAGTCTGGGCGTTCCCGACGGTCAGCAACCCCGCGGTGAGGCGCTGACCGGCCCTGAAATGCGTACCCATGAGATGGCTCCTAGAGGGCGAGGATGGTCGGGGTAGCGAGGCGGATGTCCTCGCTGGCGGCTTGGGCTTTCACCACGCCGTTTGCGCTGCGGGTGACCGTGATGCGCTGTGGTGTCTCGATGAGCCAGTCGTCGAACCTGCACTCGGGGGCCACGTTGGTGTTGCCGGTGAGGGCGGCGGCGGCGAGGCCGACCGTGCCGGACGGGATCGGGCTGGAGGTGATCGTGCGGTCCATGTGCCAGACGAGCGGCTCGGCCGTGCCGGTCGCCCAGGCGCGCCCCAGGACGCGGTCCCCGATCACCCGAGCCCGGACTTGGATGATGTCTCCGGGTGTATAGGTGAGGCCGGTGACTGTCTCGGCCGTGTCGATCTGCACCGCGACCCGAGTCACGCTGAGGCCCACGGTCCCGGATGTATTGAAGTGGGCCCGGAGGCGGTAGTGCTCGGACGAAGAGACCCATCGCACGATGACAGACGGCGTGAGTGCGGCGCCGGTCGCCGTGGCCGACACGGACACCGCGACCAGCACGTCGCAGTCCTGGCAGGTCTCCGCCACGGTCTGAAATCTGGCATTCGTAGGCGTCGCACCCAGCGTCACGATGCCCTGCCCGCTGGCCACCGACCTCTCGCTGGATGACCCGCCGGTCAGCGTGTACGTGTGGCCGTCGCTCGCCGTGCCCCAGCCGCCGGCAGCGACCGTCCGGGTGAAGTTGTCCGCCGCGAGGCTGGTGGCCGCCGACGCGGTGACGACCTCCCCGCCCACCCGCAGGTCGAACGGAAAGTCGCCAGCGTCCTCAGTCCAGATCGGGGTCATGCCGTCGGCGGTCTGTGTGGTGTGGACGGTGAGCGTGGTGGCCGTGCTGGTAGCTGCAGCGCCGAGGGTGGAGCCGTCGGTGTCGAGGCGGCCGAGGTCGTCATCGTCGAGGACGATCACCGTGTACGGGGACGCGGGCGAGCAGTTCAGCTCGACGTCCCATTCGAACTGCGCCAGGGTCTCGCGGTAGCCCTGGACGATCTGGTCGATGTCCCCCGGCGGCAGCTTGGTTGTCGGGTCGAGGATCTTGAAGCGGCTGCCGCAGTCCAACGACATCACCGCATCGGCAATGGCCGGGGCAGCCTGCACCAACACCCGAACCACCGGATAGCGGAGCTCATCCACCGTGCCCAGGTTCACGTACCAGGAAGCATGCTGGGCGGGCTGCTCATCGGTGTATAGGTTGCGGGTGAGGCTGGTCGGGTAGCGGCCCATGCCGTCGGGCGCGAGAGCGATGGACATCGGCCCCTCGCCTTCGACGGCGTACCCCCACGCCCCGTCAACCCGCTGCACAGCCACCACGTTCCTGGCGAGCTGATCATCATCCGTCGGGGCGAGGCCAGGCATCAGGTCGGTCGAGTAGGTGAGCTCCACGGGTGCCTGGTTGTACAGCGTAGGCAGGCCGCGGTATTGGAGAGCTGACTGGTGACGGGCCTCGTAGAGGATGCCGTGACCCACGTCCGCTGCATCCCGCATCAGCTGCAGGACGGTCGAGGACTTCTGTGCACCGACAGGCTCGTCGTCTCCCTTGTTGAGAAGGGTGACTGGAAGGTCTTCCTCGTCAGCGAGCCGAGCAATGCGAGTGGAGGCTGCCTCGCCAGCGTTGCCAACGAGGGCACCCGACGTGAAGGCGAAGCCCTGCTCGGTTCTGGAGAAGGCGATGTGTCCGAAGGCTGTGCCGGACAGTCCGTAGGTTGCTCCGACTCGAATCTCGGTGATGCGCCCGAACGTCTCCGAGGAGAGCGTGCCGGTCAGGGTCGACTCAACAACTCCGCTGTCGACGTCGAACGACCTCAGGGTCCAGGCCGTGTCAACACCGTCCTGAAAAAGCTCAAGCGCGATCTGCACCTTGCTGCCGGTGATACCTGCGGTGAGCGTGGAGGACGTCAGGATGTTCACGACGTCGGCGTCGAAGGCCTTCAGGATCAGGTCTCCGCCGGTGGTGACCCTCACGGTCCACGTCTTGGCTGTGCCCGTGCCAACCATGTCGAGCAGGGTCGTCTCGGAACCCACCGCCTGCGGGAGGTGGAAGAAGCAGCGGAGCTGAGCCACGCCTGCTGCGGTGTAGTTGGGAACCTGGCCCGTGGCGATGCTGTCGGTGCCTAGGGTCGGCAGGGCGTCCGATGCACTCCAGCCTGAGTAGGCGGCCAGGCTCATGGCTCCGGTGATCACCATGCCGGGTTCGCCTTGGTTGGCTGATGCGAGCAGGGTGGCCGTGGTGCCGTCCTCGCAGGGCCAGTACGCGACGATCCCCTCATCGGGTATCCCGCCGGGGTAGACGATCCCATGCAGTGCCGGGTCCCCAAGCTCCCGGCGCATCGCCGATTGGATGGCCTCGTCGCCCTGCCCGAGCCGGCGAAGGATCCCTGCGGCTTCGATCGGGGTGTAGATGTCTTGGCCTGAGGTGTCCCATCGGGGAGGCCAGGAGGTGACCTCGCCGACGAAGCGGGGCTGCCTGTTGATGATCGTTGCGTTGCCCGCGAGCGTCCACGTCCTGCCAGCACTGTCCGCGAAGCTTGTGGTGCCGACGGCCTGCGCTGTCCAGTCCGGGTTCGCGCGGATGGCCCCGCCGATCCCGGAACGCACCTGCGCAGCGAGGACTTGGCCGACGGGGGCGAGGTGGCCCCAGACATCGCCTACATAGCCGACGTCGAGCGCGCCGCCGCCGGAGAAGATCGAGGTGACGCCCGCGTCGATGTTGGCTTCGCCGAGCTGCGTCCACGCTCCTGACGAGATGCTGGGTGCCGTGTAGAAAGTCACGGTGTGGCCGCTCGCGCCGTTGTTGACGTCAAGGGTGGCCCTGACGGCGAGGCGGCGCGACCCCGTCAGCACAACCTTCTCAGTGCACATCTCGCTCTGGAAGGTTCCGATCGTTCCGTCGGTAGTCCATCCGAAGATCAGACTGCCGTCGAGGATGGTGAGCAGCCACGAGCGTCCGCTGGTGTTGTACTTCCCCATCAGGAAGGTCGTGTCGGCCGGGTACCAGTCGTCGAGGATGCCCTCGAAGGCGACGTCGATGTCCCCCACGATGTCGAGGTTGGCGTGGTCGACGGTCGTCCCGCGGTCGCCCACCGTGTCGGCGATGTTGAGGTACGCGTCGCCATGGTTGACGCTGACCCGGATCGGGGTATTGCGGCCGATCTTGCCGTAGTAGACGCCCGTTGGATTTCGCGGGCTGTACTTGCCCGTCCGGTTGTTGAGCGTCAGCTCACAACTCGACGGCCCAACCTGGCCCTCTTCATTCGATCGGCCGCGGGTGATGGTGATCTGGTCCCGCCGGTACACGTCCGACGTGATCTCAGTCCACGCTCCGTCGATCATGAGGTCGACCTGGATGTCCAGAGGTGTCTGCGGGAAGGTCATCGTCCTCGACTCCCAAGCACTACCTGCACGTCGCCGCCCTTCACGCGGATCGCACCGCGGAGGATCTCCAGCAGCAGGTCATCGATGCGGGACCCCGAGGATCGGATCTCCAGGACCGCCGGGCCACCGCGACCGCCGCCGGCCATGCCGTCAGCGATCCTCTTCGAGTCCGGGTTAGAGCGGACCCTCGACCCGGGCGCCAGGTCGACGAGTTCGGGGCCCTGCTCGCCCACGAGGGTCATCCGGGACCGCGGGCCGCCGCCAGCAGCTCCGATAACGCCGCCATGCGCGAACTCCCGGCCACCCGACGGCAGGTACGGAGAGCCAGTCGCCTTGTAGTGCACCCACACGGTGTAGTTCTTCCGCATGCTGCTGAGCGCGGCTTCGGCCTGCGCGATCTGGCCTTCCAGGTTCGCGATGTCCGCCCGGATCGACGCCTTCCGCGAGTCCGGAACGTTCGCCAGTTCTACCTTCGCGGTCCTGAGCTTGGCCTGCAGGTCCTCGAGGTTGCCCCGCACCCACGTCGTCTTCTCACCCGGCATTGCCAGGATCTGATCCGTGAGCGAGCGCGCCTGCACCTCGGTGAGGCCCATCTGCTGGGCGCTGGCCATCAGCTGCTGCCGGCCCCGCTCGTAGATTCCCCCGACGGTGACCCACGACTCGCCGTTCTCGCGGGCTGCGGCCGCGGCCTCATCGGTCGTAGTAGCCAACGCCGCCAGCAGCGACGCGGCCGTCCGCGCCTTCTCACCGTTGAGGTCGAGGACACCGTTGACCATGTTGAGGGCGCCTGCATTCTCGGCAGCCCCCTTCGCTGCAGCATCGATGGCGGCCTCGAAGCCGATCATCCCGCCGAGGGCCTGCCGGTTGACGTCGTTGAGGGCCTGAATGGACTGCCGGAGGCCGTCCGTGGACTGCCTCTGCAGGTCGAGCTTCGCCTGCACGGCGATGGCCTGCTCACCGAACATGCCCATCGCGCGGGCTGTGATCTCCTGCTCCGAGGCAACATTGGCCAGTGCCTCGCCATAGGACGGCATGAGGTCCTTGACCTCTTGCAGCGAGTACCCGCCCTTCTGGGCAGCTTCGGCGATTTGATCGAAGGACGCGGCGGCGAGGTCTGCGTATCCGCTCTTCACTGCGTCGGACATGGCTGCGTCGAGGCCCTTGAACTCGTCCTGCAGTGCGCGGAGGGACTTCTCCCCCTTGTTCATCTCCGTGAACTTGGTGCCGAGCCAGTTACCGATGTCGTCGAGGACAGGGATCTTGAAGCCGAACGCTCCCTTGCCAGCCTCGCCAGCCTTCTTCGTTGCCTCGTTGAGCTGCCCGATCTTCTCCACCAGGCCGTCCATGTCTCCGAACGACTTCCGCAGTTCGCCGCCGAACTTCCCGGTCGCGCCGAGCTCCTTAAGTGAGACGGTGAGCTTGTCGACGTCCGGGGGCGCACCTCGCGCCTTCTCTGCCAGCGCGTTCACCGCGAGTCCGATGCCAGCGACGACGGCGATGACGACGGATGCCTTCTGCAGGGCCGTGAGGCTGGCCACGACACCGGAGATGGCCATCGAGACACCAGCGAACCGTGCGGATGCGATGAAGGTACGGATCGCGCCAGCCGCCACCAGAATGGACGGCCCAACAAGGGCGAACCCAGCCGCGGCCAGCCTCACCGCGTTCAGGGCGACGGCGGTCTGTACCAGCACGGTCAGTAGGCCGAGCGGTATCGCGTTGACCAGGCTGGCGAATGCGTTGACGACGGAGAGGATCGAGACACCCGTATCCGCGGCTGCACGCGCGATGTGGGCGAGCATCTCACCAAGGTTGCCCAGGGTCTCAGCGACTAGCGGACCATTCTCCTTCGCGTACCGCATGAACTCGGCGATGCCGCTGGACGCCTTGCCTGCATCGAGGTTCGCGGCGAACCGGACCAGACCGCTGTTCGCCTTGGCCAGCGTCTCCGTCGCGAACGTGCTGAAGCTGGCCATGAACCGGTCGAAGGTGGGCGACTGAATGCCGCCCGTCGCCAGAGTCATGAACCGGCCGAGCTGACCCGAAGCACCCGCTACCAGCGGCGTGAGCTTCGGGAACAGGGCGCCGAACGCGGCGAAGCCTTTCGTGGCGACAGGCAGCGTGTCCCCACGAAGTTCGTTCGACCAGTCCTTGTACTCCTCTTTCATCACGGACAGGGACGCGGCTGCCCGGCGGACTTCAGGCGAGGCCTTCTGGACCTCTTTCAACCATGCGCTTTCAGCCTTCGCTGTCGAGGCGGCGTGCCGCCCGTTCTCGGCGAGGGAGGCGTTGTACGCCTTCTGCGCTTCAGTGATCTTCCCCATCGCAAGCGTCTGCGGAATGATGGCCGCCCCGAACGCCGTCACGGCAACGCCGGCAGCAGCCGCGCCCGCCGCAATCGGCGCCATCTGAGCGGCTATTGGCAGGAGTGCCGGCGAGAGGGTCAACGCCGCCGACTTAAGGCGCTGCATGCCGCTCTGAGCCCCCGCGAACCCCGCATGAGTGTTATTGGTGGCCGTGACCTGGATGTTCACATTGTTGGCCATGACTCACCTCACTCTGCGGCCGAAGGGGGCGTTCCGAGACGTTCGATTTCAAGGAGGCGCATGACCGTTGCCTCCTCACTGAGGATCTGACTGGGAGGGCAGTGGAAGCGCTCGCACAAGCCGAGCACGATCTCCGCGTAGATCAGCTCACGAGGCTTGCGGGCAGGGTGTCCATCGGAATCGACTCCACCAGGGACGGCTCGCCAACGGGCGAGCTCGGCCCCAAAGGGGCGGAAACCGCCGTGAGCCCGTCCAGCCACGCGTTCAGCACGGCGATCATCAGCTCGCGGTCCTGGTCCATGACGGCCTCAAGAGTCGTCGGAACGGGGCCGTCCTCATCCTCAAGATTCCAGCTGACCAGCTTGTCGGCCATCCTGCGCAACTGGTCCCCGACGTGCCGGACCGTGGGCTCCTCGTCGTCGCCCATGCCAGTGATCTCCAACCACTCGCCCAACTTCAGCTTGCGAAGAACGACCGTGAGGCCGTGGTACTCGTGGCCTTCCTCGAAGGCCACGTTGATGCGCGGGATCTGGTGCTTGTAGCCCATGACGAGCCCCCTTTGTCGTAGTGGTCAGCTCCAGGCCGGAACTACGCCATCCGCAAGAACGCCAGGAGCGCTCCACGTAAGTTCGCCGGAGTCGGCACGGTTGAGCTGGTAGTCGGTGAAGAGGAGCTCCGGAGCAAGGGTCTGGCCGGAGATGGTGGCCGTCGTTGTGCGGGCCACGCTGGTGCTGGACACCGTCTTGAACACGATGTGGGAGGCACCCGCAGCGTCGTTGAAGACGCCGTTGAGGGTGACGCTGACGTCAGCCAGGAGCAGCAGTCGCTCCGTCGCGGACTTGTCGATGCCAGTCACGTCCTGGACGGCCCTCGGAGTGGAGATCGCGAGGTTGGTGATGTCGTTCTTGATTGCCTGCGGGCTACCCGCACTATCGTCAACCGACAGTGTGGTCCAGGCGAGGCCTGATTCCTTCGCGATGGCTACTGCCCTCCTTCATGATTGGAGGGCAGTAGCTGCCGCCCTCCACTATTGACCCGACTCGGCCTCATGGCTGAGTAGGAAGTTGATGGCCTGCTGCATGAGTTCGACGTCCTCACCAAAGAGGCCGATCGCTCGGTTGCACGCATGACAGAGGAGCGCTCGCACGCGACCAGTCGCATGGCAGTGGTCAACGGGCATGCGCATGAGCTTTCCCTGCCGCACGACTCGTTCAGGGCGCCGGCATATGGCACACAACCCATTCTGCTGTTCAAGCATCGCCGCGTACTGCTCAGGAGTGAGCCCATAGTTCTGCTTGAGTTGCAGCCTTCGCCGATTCGTGTTGCTGCGATCGCTATTCCGGCCGTACCACTCGCGCACCTGCGAGGAGTGGCAAGGCTTGCAGATGCTCTTGAGCACGGGACCGTACTTGCCCTCATGACTCTTATGGAATTCGGACCGCGGCTTGACTTCTCCGCACTGGGTGCACTTCTTGGCGCCCCCCCGTCTTGCCTCCAGGCGATCGCGGACGACCGCCGGATCCATGGCGCGCGACTGTGTATCCGCGGCTGCGTGGCGTGCTGCATCGCAAGCCTTACAGGAGGCCTTGCGGCCATACTTGCCGCGTGGCGCCTTGGAAAATTCAACCAGAGGCTTTTCGGTGCCGCATTTGCGGCACTCGCGGGAGTCGGGGAGCATGCCCCAATTCTATTGAATTCCTTAGCCACTTTCCTCAACTCCTTTCGATTGCCGGTGTGATGTGGTGCAGCTAGCCGCGCATTTTGGCGTCGATGAGGCGCTGCTGGTTCTCGGACATTTCCTCAACCCAGTGCTCCGGGCGTGTGTGCTGGCGGGCCTGCCCGAAGGTCTGTCGCCAGTCGCCGTCCTGCACCAGGTACAGCTCCGGCTTGCCGATCGGAGTCTTGTGCTGACCGGCCCGGAAGCAAGGTTGGCCCGGCTCGAACACCAGCCACGTCTCGCCCGCCGCCAGCGCCTGCTCGCGGTAGCGGCGACCGCTGGCCTTCGCCGCATGGAGGAGCTCCGGGGTGAGGCTTTCCACACGGACCTGCCAGCCGCTCAGCCAGTTCGGGCAGTCGACCTCGGCGCACGTCGCTGGCCGGAAGTGCGACGAGACCGGCGCCGAGATCCGGAAGGTGCGAAACGTGTGGGCGGGGAGGGCAGGCGCGATGCGGTTCAGTGGCATGTCATCCCCTAGAAACTGGTGGCGGTGTCGTTACGGCAGACGGAGACAGCGAAGACGGCGTTGGAGAAAGTTCCGGTGGTAGTCACCCGCAGGTAGCGCTCGACGGTTTGGCCTGCCGCCGTGGCGATCCGCTGAGTGGTGATCCCGGTGGCCGCCGTGAACCCGCCGCCGGTGACGTCTGCCCAGGCGTCGCCGCCGCCGTTGTCGCTGGACTGCTGCAGCTTCACCGTGACGCTGGTACCGGTGAAGCTGAAAACGTGCAGGTAGGCCTGCAACCCGTGGACCGTCGACCCGGTGCCGAAGTCGACGCTCGTCCCGCTGGTCGCGGTGGTGTCTGTCCGCTTGCCAGCCGTGAGCTGCGTGCACCACTCAAGGCCAAAGCCGTTGGCCTGCGCCTGCACAGCGAACGTGAATGCCCCGTCGTCGCCGCGGGTCGCGGCGTAGTCGATCTGCTTGGCGATCAGGTTGGCGGCTGGCGAGCCCAGCGTGGTGCCGCGGCAGTACGTGATCTGCACGTCCGTCAGCGGTAGTGCTGAGAAGCGTTCGTGAGCCTGGTCCGTGGCGGGGTTGAAGTACGACACCCAGTCGATGCCGCCGTCTCGGAGACCGCCGATGCGCTGGAAGGCGCTCTTGTCGATACCGGTGACGTCGAGTACGGCGGGGCCGCCGCCTATTCGGCCCAGCGAGTTGATGTCCCCGCTGACGTCGTAACCCGAGACGTACAGGTTGTCGCCCAAGCCGCTCTGTTTCATGGCGCCTGCTCCCAAAGGTCATTGATGATCAGCGGCAGGGTGATCGTGAAGACCCGGAACTCGCCCTCGGCCACCGAGAGGTATCCGGACGTGGCCTCAAGTGATTCCCCTTCGGCCCCCAGCAGGTCGACTGAGCGGATCAGCCCGCCAAGGGTGAAGTCACCGGAGTAGGCGGACATGAGGGCGTCCACAGCCGCGGTGAGTGCCGGGTCGATCCAGTCCTCCGGCTGAGACAGCAGGTTGGAGTAGAGGCGAAGGCTGAACAGCAGGTAGCCGGACGTCGAGGACAACCCCGACGAGGTGCGGGCCGGCCGGATCCGCTCCACCCACACGGCGGCGCTGAGCCCGTTGCCAGGCGGGTTCTTCGGTTCGTGGCCGTTGACCTGCTCGAAGAGGCCGCTGGCCATGGCATGCGAGGTGACAGCGGACACGATGTCGTTGATGGCGAGGGTCATCCGAACGCCCCCCTTGCCCGGTAGCGGGCGAGGAGGCGCTGCGCGATCCCATTGGCCTGCCGGTCCACGAGCGCCTTGGTGCGCCGGAACGTGGAGTAGCCGCGGAACCGGGTCACGGGGAAGTTCCGGCTGCCTGTGCCCTCAAGCCACGGTCCGTAGACGACGCCGCTGTCGTGGACCTCGTAGGTGCTGCCGCTGGGGCGCACGCTGATTCGGGTCTCGTAGTAGGGCGTCGGGTTCTTGAGAACCTGCTGCAGGCGGGTGAGTACAAGCTCCTCGGCGCGTATGGCGACGGCGTACCGGATATCGTCGGTGTAGTTGCCAGCAGCCCGCTGGGCGCGGCCGTCGAACATGGGGCCGCTGGCGTTGACGTTGGCGCGTATCTCGAAGCCGGGCATGTCACACCCCCCTGATCCGGGCCATACGGCCGTGGGATGCACGGACCGAAGCACGCAGGTCAGCGAGGCCAGCATTGGATACGCGCCGCTCAGATCCTTCGCCAACGCGGCGGACTTCCGAGTAGGACGTTTTCTCCAGCTGGAGGCTGTAGAGCGCCTCAGCGATGGCAAGCTGCCGGATGGGGCCGGGCGGGTCCCACCGGTAGATGGTGGCTGCCAGGCTGTGTGCGGCCGCGGCGGTGCCGAGGGCGCCGCGCTCCACGGTGAGGGTCCGCGGCGCGTAGATGTCCACGCCGGCGGCGTGTGCGGCGATGACGGATCCGTCCCATGCCCGCTTGACGGTGAGGTTGTTGCCGGCGATGTCCACGACGAGCATGCGCTCGGACTCAACGAGAACGACTTCGTCAGGCGTGAAGGCCGCGCCGCTGGCCACGGTCAGCGTGACGGAGTTGTTCTGAGCCGTGAGCCCGGATCCGCCGACGTCCTGCCCGGTGTCGAGCATGGTCCGGCCGGTGACGACCATGCGCTCGGAGTCGATGCGGAGGACGCTGCCGACGCCAACCTCCGCCGAGGTGGCGCTGTCCACGTCCATGCCCGTCTCGGACGCATCGAGCGCTTCAGCTACGGCGCCGAGCTGCGTCTCGTCGTTGCGGTAGCCGTACAGGCCGGTGATGGTGATGTCCCTCTGGTGGCTCTGCCCGCCGCCGAAGGCTGCGCTGCTGCCGAGGTTCAGCTCGAGACGGTTGTACGGGGGTCCGTATTCGTTCGGCTCGAGTAGGACGTCGCTGGTGGAGATGGTGGTGCCGCCGGAGGACACGGCGCTGACGGAGATCAGCTCGTTGGCATCGAGCCAGAGCCGCCACGGCGCCGCGTGCTGACTGTTCGGCCAGTCGAAGGACTTCGTCGCGACGTGCGGGTAGAAGATGCGGTGGCAAAGACCTTCGACCAGAACCGATGCCGATTCGAGGGCACGGTCGATCTGCCGGGCGGACCGTGCGGTCTCCTTGAAGTCGAGGGCCCGCATGACGTCCTCGCGGGTGGCGTACACGATGCCCATGTCAGCTCACCACGTACCAGTTGCCGCCGGAGGGGATGACCGTGACGGTCTCCCACTGCGTGGTGAGGACTTTGGTGGTGGCGCCGTCGATGGTCTCGGAGCCTGCCCCGTCGATCGTGACCGTGTTGACCGATGCGTCTGTCTTCTTGATCGTGTAGTTGTTCGGGGTGGCTACGGCCGAGATCAACGTGATGGTCACGTTGCCGGCCGTGGCGTCGACGAGCAGCACTTCGTCGATGACGCGGACGGTCGCGTTGGCTGTCACGACGCGGACCGGGTAGGGGTCCTGCCCGTTGATCAACTTGATGCCACAAGGACTGCCGACCGTCACACCCGACTCAGTGAAGAGGCCGGTGAGGCGAATGGTGCCCCTACTCGCCTCCATCGCGGCGGTGCTGCTACCCGCGATGTTCGGGGTTCCCGACTCGGTGGACAGCTGGTCGATGTCGATGATCGGCCCGACCCCTGAGGAGCCGGCGCCCATGATGTAGACCTCGTTGGTGCAGGCCTCAATGCTGGCGCTAACCACCTTCATGGCGTGGACGGAGCCGACTGAGCCGGAGTAGGTACCCACGGCGACGATGCCTGCCCAGCAGTACAAGGCCATGTACCGGTCGATCAGGGCATGTTCGGTTACGAAGGCCGCGTAGGTGTAGCCGCCGCCGATGCTGACATTCTTCGCAACGACGTTCGCGTTGTTCCCGGGGGCAGGCATGAGCATGCCGACGCTGAGTCCGGTGCCGAATACGCCTGGGGAGGTGTAGTCGGTGGACGGGCTGGCGACGGTGCCGAGGGTGCCGCACCCGAAGTTCTCAAGGTGCATGTTCGCGCAGCCGTAGAAGTTGTACGCACCGTAGGTCAGGCCGAACGAGCTGTGCGTGGTGAGGATGGCCATGTTGCGGAGCACCGGCATGATGTTGCTGAAGAGGGCGGCGGCGCCGTAGCCAAACCCCTCGTTCGGCCCCGACAAGACCCCTGGATTTCCGTCAGCGTTGATGGACGTGATCTGTGCGGCCGTCGAGGCGTACACCCCGGCGGACACCCAGCAGCTACCGGAGATCTGCGGGACCGTCTGCTGCCAGTGCCGGACCGCCGCGGCACCGTCAGTCTCGCCGCAAAACTCCAGGATCGGCTTGTTGGCGGTCGTCGCGTACACCCCGAAGACGATCTGCCCGTTGCCCGACTTGGAGTTGTTCAGCGGCCCGGCGATCAGGAACGGCTGCGGCGGGGTGTAGACCTGCGCGTAGGTCGCTCCGGCGGCGAGGTAGGCCTCGGCGGCGTCGACTGCGTCCTGGATGGCGTCGGTGTTGTCGGTGCCCCAGATGACGAGGGCGCCCGAGACCGTGGTGGCCGCGTTGGCAGCAAGGGTGACCTGGGTGTCGCTCGTCCTGCTGAGGATGGTGGTGACCAGGCTGGTCACGCCGTTTGCGGCGGCACCCTTGACGATCACCGTCTTGCCGACAGGGCTCGAGGCAGCGGTGAACGGCCCGGAAGCGCAGGTGAGGGTGGCGGCGCTGGAGGTCATCGCGCCGTCGGTCGCGGTCCGGACGTCCCCCACAGCACCGTAGGTGGCGATGTCGAACACCCAGGGCGCCGCGGCCGAGAAGCGGTCGTCATCGCCGGCCGCCACTGTGCCCGCCGTCGTGCCCACGTTGAGGATCGCGGCGTCGCCAAGGCCAAGCCGTGCGCGGCCCTCGGCTGCTGTGTTCAGTGTGCTCATGAGTCACCTCCTTCCGGTGCCATCGGGACTGGGCTATTCGTCAGGTGTGGCGTCCGTCGGGTCGCCATCCGTCGAAGGGGCAGAAGAGTCCGCCGTCTGGGCCTTCTTTGAGCGGCTCGCCGTCTTGCGGGCAGGCGAAGGGGGTTCGGTCTCGGTCGGCTCGCTGCTCGGCTCGGATGTCTTTGACGATGCTGAGGAGCTGTTCCCAGGAGATGACGCACCTCCGTCGTCGGGGGCCGGTGCCGTGCTCGCGGGGGGCTCAACGGCACCGGCTGTCTCGGGGTCGTGGCGGCTGCTGGCGCCGCCCGCAACGGTGATCTTCGGCATGGGGTCTCCTGGCTCGAGGTAGGTAGTGGCCTGGCAGTGTGGGCAGCGTGGAGCGCCCACCGAGTAGGCGGTCGTACAGTCCGCGCACACCCACACCGCCATGTCAGGCCGCCACTACCGTCGCGCCGTCGTCCAGCGGCACGTAGGTCAGGTACCAGGTGATTTCGCCGTCCGTGCCAGCGGACACGGACTCGATCTGACCGACGGGGAGGATCAGCTGCGCCGGGATGTTATAGCCGCCCTTGAGGAGCGCCGGAGCTGCGGTGGTGCCCTGGCCGAAGCCGATGACCGTGCCGGCCGCCGTGTCGGTCGTACCGATGTCCGTCGCGGCGTTGATGTCGGTGGTGTCGCCCGCGGTCGGGTTGTTCTGCAGCTTGTAAGAGTTGGCGACGGTGATGGCTGTGCCGACCACACCCCAAAGCGCGGTGATCATGACGCGTCCACCGGTGATGGTGAACAGGGGCACCGTCGTTGCGGCGAGTGTGCCGGTGCTCTTCGAGAGCGGTGCGCCACCGAGATGCAGGTTCCGGTAGGACCTGCCAGACGTGGGAGATGCAGACATCTGTCAGGCTCCTTAGCTCAGCGGGGCAACGAGGTTGGCGGGGGTCCGCTGGACGGCGAGGTCGCGCAGCAGGTAGAGCCCGGAGCAGTGGCGGGTGCCGTTGGTGCCGAGGTCCGGGATGTCGAGGCTGATGTAGTCGTAGCCGTCGGACAGCTGGCGGGCATCGACCTCGATGACGAGGAGGAGTTCCTCGGATGCGGCGCCCACGTTGGTGATCTCCGAGGCTGCCGTCTGCGAGGCCCGCGTCCAGGTCTCATCACCGTCGAGCGTGGTCTCCGACTTGTAGTAGTAGTAGGTGATCACGTCGAGGTCGGCGGTCGTGCCACCGGAGGAGGCAGTGTGCTGCTGCAGGTCGACGTCGGTGATGTCCGTCGAAGCGCCAGTGGTCTGCACGACGATCGTGCAGCCACCCGCGTTGCGCAGCGAGACGCGCTTGCCGGTGACCGCTCCCGCGACCGCGTCCGTGGGGACGAAGGCCGTCGAGATGTCGAAGAGGCGTCCCAGTCCGTCCTGTGCCATGTCTTTGTCTCCTGTCTGAGGGGCCCTGCCGGGGCGACACTGCCGGCCCGGGTGATAGCGGGCGCCGGGGGTTGATTGCCGACGCCCGCCCGGTGGTTACGCGCGGTCCGCGATTTCGACGAATGGGCTGAGCGGCGGACCGCCGTTCGCGGGAGTGATCGGGTTCTGCAGCCACGGCCGGCCATCGACGCGCTGGATGATCCGGTAGGCGGTCTGGTCGTTGCCGAACTTGTACTCGGTCGAGGAGGCGGCGGTCATCTGCTGCCGGTCGCCGATGAGGTAGTACGACAGGTCCACGAAGGACAGGTCGGAGCGGTCGCCGAGGCGGCCGGCCTTCTCTGCGACGACGAGGGGGCGCCCGAAGATGGTCATCGGGGCGGGGCCTGCGACGTTGGTCAGCATGACCGGGCCGCCACCCGTACCCACGGAGAGCGCCATCGTGTACAGCTCGGGGATGGCCTCCGGGGAACACACCCAGATCCCGCGCGACAGCGACGAAGGCAGCATCCGCGAGTACATCTTGATGACGTTCTCGACGACGATGGTGTCCGCCGTCTGGCCGGTCTCCTTGGCGACCGCGACACCCGCCGGGTTGGCAGAGCCGAGGAAGCCAAGGGGCTCGCCGACGCCAGTGCCGGACATGAACGCCAGGTCTTCAAAGAACGCGAGGGCCTTCGGCCAGAGCGATTCGATCAGCGAGGAGAAGCTGACGAGCGAGTCCTGCAGCAGCTCGTTCGGGACGAGTGCGAACCCAGTCAGCTTCTTCGCGTCGAGGACGGCGCGCGCGAACTTCGGGTTGGACTCGACGAGCGCGGCGCCTTCCTCACCCCAGTAGCCGATCATGCCGCCGAAGACCGAGCCGACGTTCGTCGTCGAGTCGATCATCGGGAACGGCACGCGGGCCGTCTCCATCGGAACGACCGTCGCCCTCGGCCGGACGACGGACTCCTCTAGCGCTATCTGCAGCAGCTGCGAGCGGAGCGTCTCCGGAACGAGGAACCCACCATCCGCGGGGATGACGGAGCTGTACGCGTTGCGGAGCTCGTCCATCTTCGCGATGGCCTGCGGGTCGCGGTTGAGGTGCCAGGCGTGCCGGAAGTAGTCCGCGGCGTTCTCGAACTTGCCGTCGAGGACCGAGCCGACGGCCTTCGCGTTGTAGGCGGTGGCCTGCTTGTGGCCGGACAGCATGTTCGCCGGCCGGGTCTGCGGGTCCAGGTTGAGACGCTGGATGGCGTCGCGGTCGGACTTCTGGTCGTTCTCCCGCAGGTGGTTGGCGAGCTGCCGCTGAGTCTCCTCAGCGATCTGCCGCTGCATGTCGGTGCCTTCGCCCTGCTGGCGCTGTGCGTAGGCGTCCATGAAGTCCTTCGTGGACTCCTTGGTCGCGAAGATTGCCTTGCTCTTGGCGGGGTCCGCGAGCATCTCCGCCAGCTCATCGCTGGTGCGCGGCGTGGGGATGGTGGTGGTCACGATGCCTCCTTAGGCATGCCTGTCGCCGCGCTGTGCGACGTGGTGGGGTTCGTCAGATTCGCGACGACAGCAGCCCACGAGTCGGGGGCTGGCGTGTAGAGGTGGGCGGTGATGGCAGCCCAGTTGTCCGACTCGGGCTCGATGAGCGGCTCCGGGGGCCAGGCAGCATCCGGCAGCAGGTCGATGACCTCCGGCCCCTGTTCACCTTGCACGGTCATCTCCATGACGAGCGGGGCCGGCTCGACCCTCGGAGCGACGGCCGCGCGCAGAGCTTCGACGAGTTGCTCGTCAATCACGCTGCCGATGTTGATCGTCAGCGTCGTCGACTCGGCTGTGACCGGCGGCTTCGGATTCGGAGCGGGCGCCTGGGGCGGGCCGGTGTAGCCGTATGCGGCGAGGTCGAAGGACTTCCGCATCTCCGGCTCGGCCTCGTCGGGCTGCTGCTTCCGAGAGGGCATGACCTCATCGGCCAGTCCAGCCTCGACGGCTTCGGCGGCGGTGTACCAGGTCTCGGTCTTCATGACCTGCCGCCAGTCGGCGCGGTCTCCGCCGGCCTTCGCGACATAGGCGTCGGCAATGTTGTCGCTGATCTTGTTGAGCAGCGAAGCCATGTCGGCCATGTCCTGGGCGTTGCCGAGGCAGACGCCGCTGGCGTCGTGCACCATCAGCATCGACTGCGGCTGCATGACCACCCGGTCAGCCGCCACTGCGATGACTGAGGCGATCGATGCTGCGATGCCGTCGACCTGCACGGTGACCTCGGCAGGGTGGGCGCGGAGTGCGTTCGCGAGAGCCACGCCCTCGAAAACCGAACCGCCGGGGCTGTTGACCTTGACCCGGAGCCGCGGTGCCGTGACGGCCTTCAGCTCGGCGAGGAAGTCGTCGGCGAAGGTTCCCCAGCCGCCGATCTCGTCATAGAGCAGCAGCTCGACTTCATCGCTCGCGACGTTCTTGAACCGGAACCACGGCTGGTGCTGCCGTGCCTGCGCTCGCAGGCCCGGCACTGGCAGGTCGGGCAGGTCAATGAAGGGCACTGGTCTGCACCTCCTCTCGGGTCTGCTTCCGCTGGTGGGTTCGCTCGGCGTGGCAGTTGGCACAGACGACCTCGCACTTAGCGATCTCGGCAAGGAGGCGCTCGTAGCTTGCGCACGTCACGCCAGCTCCGACGTTGAACTCCTTGACCGAGCCGTCAAGGTGGTCGAATTCCATGACGTAGTACGGGTACTGGACGCCACAGTCGGTACAAGGCCTGTCCTTCGCGGCTCGCAGGGCGGCCCGGCTCTTACCGATGACGCGGTGCTTGGCAGCTTTGGCGGCCGCGGGATCCCGCTCCCGCCAGCGCTTATGGGCGGCAGCGTTCTCCGCGCGGAACTGTGCCTTCTCCGCGTCGGACAGAGCATGCCGCCTGGCGAGCGACTTGGCGGAGAAGGCATCAAGGCAGGGTCGGCATGCCGACTCGCCCGCGTCCCGATGGGCCTGATAGCCGGCCGAGGTACCAGTACGTCCTGCGGGGTACTTCTTGGTCGGCGTGGCGCAGACGAGGGCTACCGGCGACATGACAACGATGTCACCCTGCCGGTGGACGTGGTCCACGACGAACTCCGACTCTCCCCGCGAGCCACTGACCATCATGCACCATCCCCCTCACTGGCCTTGCGCTTCACAACGCGGCACCTGCAGTCGTTGCCGAACTCGGCACCGACGCATTCGACGTAGCCTGCGCCACCGGGGTAGTCCCGGTAGGCGGCGGCCCGATTGCGATACGTCTGGCCGTTGTTGTCGCGGCAGGGTTCGCACGTGTTGTCGTCGTCCTCGGAGACAGCCACCCACTTCTGGGCGGCCTGCACGTCGGGGATGCCGAGCATCGCGGCCATCTCGGGGCCGAGAGGCAGAGCATTCGCCGACTCGGCAGGCGCCGCGGGTGCGGCAGGAGGAGTGTCCGGCAGCTCGAAGCCGAGCATCGGCAAGATCAGCGGCGACAGCAGCGGCGCCCCGATGACCAGCTTGATCAGCAGCTCGCGGTCCTGATCTGCCCCCGGCTGCCCGAACGCCATCACCGGAAGGCCGACAGCCTCGAGGGCTTCAGGCCCGTACACGCCGGCGTCCACAAGTTCGCGCACTGCGGCGGCCTTGGCGGCTAGTTCCTGCGCGGCTAGCTCGCGGTCCTCGGGCACCGGGTTCTCGAAATCGAACTCGAGGTCGCGCGCGGCAAGCCCAAAGAGTGGCAGGAGCTGGTTGTTCAGGGCGTCCTTGACGGCCTCGAGGTCGGGGACGACGAGCCAGCGGGCGAACATGACCTCGCCGGCGTCGGCGTTGGCGCGGTTGACGTCGTCGACGGTGCCGAGCATGGGCTTGGGGAACCCGAAGGCCTCACGGATGATCTCCTGGGCGACGTGGCGCAGCTCAACGAACTGCATGTCGCGCTGGCTGTACTTGCGGTCCTTCCACACCCCGTGCTCGAGGATGGCGACCCGGTGGGCGTTGGCGACGCCGCGGTGCTGCTCGTTCCAGCGTTCGCGGAGCTGGTCGAAGTCCGGGTCGCTGAGGGCGTTGGGGACTTCGATGATGCCGCCGGGCTCGGCCGAGTTCAGGAAGAAGTTGCGGTTCCACTCGGCGGAGTACCGCACCGCGTCCAGGTCGGTGAGTAGAGCCTGAACGGGCCCGATGCCGCGGTATGGGTCGGTGGGGTGGGGCGTGCGGATGAAGATGACGTCTTCGATGCGCAGGGCCACCTGCTCGCCGTTGGGGCCCGTGTACATGTAGCCGCTGATGAACTTTTCGGGGTCCGGCACCGGCCGCATTCGGTCGGGGCGTACTGGCCACAGTTCCAGGGGTATCGATGACCGTTCGTCGCGGCCGATGATCCACCACTGTTCGCCGGTCAGCTGCTTGTGCTGGGCGCCTGCCTCGACGAACACGCTCTGCGTGTAGAAGGCGTTGGGCCGGTTCCAGAGGTCGAGGGCGGCGTGTGAGGTGACCTCGACGCGGTCTTCGTCCTTGCCGGATTTCGCCTTGCGCAACAGCTTCCAGTCGACCTGCGCTTCGGCTTTGGCTGTGCGGTTGACGATGGCGAACAGGGTGCTGACGGAGCCCATGCTCTCGAGCTCTGCTGTGGTGCCTCGCCGGCCGAGGCCGCCGAGGGCGTAGGACTGGGCGCGGGAGGCGAAGGGGACAGGAGTGTTGGTCTGGGCGGTCACGCGGTTGAGGATGGCGCCGAGCATCGTCCTGCCCATGGCCACCTCCCAGCGCTACGCCTCAGTGCCGCCGTAGTGACGCCACTCGAGGAGCCATGCCCCCAGCCCAGCGGCGATCCAGCCCGCCGGTTCATAGGCCATGCCTATGCCAATTGCCACAAGCATAGTTCCAGTCAATGACAAAGTGGAAGGCATGACTTTATTCAGGAGCCCCAGGACCGTCGTTCGCTTCACAGCCACCTCACCCGAGTACGGCCCGCGCTGTAGAAGGCGAGCAGGAGTGCGTCGGCGTTGTCGGGGCTCCGACCAAGCCGTTTGATGATTTCCGTCTTCGGTTCGACGCGGATCCTGCCGCTGGGGTCGACGTCCCAGCGGGGCTCGAGGAGCTGCGCGATCGTGGTGTCGGCGTTGTCCATCTTGGTGAGGTCCCAGCCAGCGGAGGCGGACAGGCCGCGGCCGATCTCCCACCAGATCTCGGCGCGCAGGTTGATGTACTTGGTCTTGTCGCTGGCGGATTCGGAGACGTTGACGGCGATGATCTGTGCCGTGTGTTCTTTCCGGTTGGCGGCGTTGCGGAGTTCGCCGATCACGCCGAAGCCGACGCCTATGCTGTCGATCTTCACGGCGGTCGCTCCGGTCTCCCGGATGGCTTGGATGATGAGCGGGGCGATCTTCTCCGGCCGGTCCGTGTGCGCCCGCCACTCCCTGCCAGCCAGTGGGCCGCGGCGTTCGCGGATGACGGTCTCGTCTCCACCGCCGCCGACGTCCACGCCGAGCTCGACGGGCTCGAGGGACTCCATCGGGGGCCGGCGCGAGTTGGGCTCGACGCGGCACTTCGCGATGTCGCTGGCCCTCACGACCTGGTTCGGGGAGTCCGCGGTGAACTCACCGAGGACCTTCGACTTGTAGACCGGATTGTCCTCGCCCCACTCGGCGGCCTTCTCCGCGACCCACTCGGCGCCGACGAGGGAGAGTGCCATCTCCTCCGGCACTTCCTCACCGGTCAGGTTGGGACTGTCGAAGGCGCTGATGCTGATCTGGTGCCAGCTCGAGCCGGGGGTGCACACCTTGCGGAAGTGGGACGCCGGGTTGTCGGGGTTGCCGATGGCGAGGATCCGGCAGTCAGGTCCGGTGGCCAGCGCGTCGGCGGCGATCCACAACTGCTCGGGGATTCCGCAGGCTTCGTCGAGGACGACGAGGACGTAACGGGCGTGGATGCCTTGGAACCCGGACTCGTCGTGGTCGGCGGGCTTCCGGCCGTACCCGACGAGCTCGTCGTCGATCAGCCACTCGGTCTGGTTCACCCGGCCGGCGAGCTCGCCTGTGCGGTGGTGCTTGCGGATGTACCGCCACAGGATCGCGCGGACCTGGGAGAACGTCGGGGCGGTGGACACGACGAACGCACTGCCGGGCGGGTGGGTGTCGAGCCACCAGCAGACGACGAGCGCCGCGGTCCAGGACTTGCCGACGCCATGCCCGGAGCGGACGGCGGTACGGCGGTGGTCCCGGACTGCGGCAAGGATCTCGCGCTGCTTGGACCACACAGTCTGCCGTAGGCGTTCCTGAACCCAGCCGACCGGGTCGCCCTGGTAGCGGGCCGCGCGGACTGCAAGGTCGCGCTTGTCGAGGCCAGCCTTGAGTCGGTCGCGGACGACCTTCAGCTGCTTCGAGTCCCCCGCCTTGATCAGTGTTTCGACCTGGGCGCGGAGGACTGTCAGGTCAGGTGGCGCTGTCATCGGTGGGGTTCGTGAGGCGGTCGAGGATGTGGGCTATCTCGGCGCCGATCTGCTGGGCTTCGACGGAGACGCGGGCCGGCTCATCGGCGCCCTCGAGCTTGCGCTCGGACTCGTTGATCCGCAGGAGGAGGCCGACCGCGTTCAGTGCTGGCCCGGGGTCCTTGAGCGGCTCGTCGTTAAGGGAGACGACGCGCCCGTTGGAGACGACGATGTGCTCGCGCTCGAGGATCTCCCACGTGGCTTCGGTGAGCATGCGGAGTTGCTCGCGCTTGATGGCCCGGAACTCGTCGCCGGCGTCCTTCGCTGTCTCGGCGAGGACGCGTTGGACGGCCTTGTGGGCGGAGGCCTTGTCTGAGTAGCCGAGCTCGTTGGCGATGCGGAGGTAGGTCCAGCCTTGGGCTCGGAGCCGGGCGGCTGCGGCTCGCTTCTCGGCGTCGTCGATGCTCTTTGTGAACCTGTGGCGGCCGTCGCGAACTCGATCGCTTCCCATGATTGGCCTCCCTCCTGACGCCATGGTGGCATGGAGGGCAGGCAATTGGCCCGCCTCTGGGTGCGGGATGCGGGCCAGTGGTGGGCCAATTAGGCGGCGAGGATGCTGGCGCGGATGGCCACGAAGCGGGCGGCGCGGGGGTTGTAGGCGGTGATGAGGGTGAGGAACTGCCGGTCGGTGTAGCGGGTGCAGGGCCGCTTGGGGGCTCGCTTGGGGAGCTTTCCGGCGGAGGTCTTGCAGGTGAGGGAGCGGCGGCCGGTGACGCCGAGGGCCTTGGCTTTGCCGCGGAGGGCGCCGGCGACGCAGTTGGCGTCGGAGGGGTTGGCGCCGCGGGTGAGGAGGTGGCTGGCGAGGGTGTGGGGGCGGCGGGCGTCTCGGTTGGCGCGGGTGCGGTTGCGGAGGGTCTGGCGGGCGGTGCGGGCCTTGGCGTTCATGGGGTCCCCCTCGTTCGACGCTGTCTATTTTCTAGACACAAGAAGCATCGCAGGATCCGCCACCCCTGTCTATGGATTAGACGAAACCCGTCTAGGAATCAGACAGCCTTCGTGGGACCATGAGCCCATGACCGACTGGGAGAAGCAGCTGCAACGGAAGGCCGCGACCGTAGACCGCGCCAAGACCGACCTCGACGAAGCCATCGCCGCCGCCCGCCTCGACGGCAAGACCTTCCGCGAGATCGGCACCTGGGCCGGCGTCAACCACGAGCGCGCCCGGACCATCGCCATCCGCATCAACGGCGACTCCCGAACTCGAGCCGAACGAGAGGCCGCAGCGTGACTGCACGCGAGAACGTCCTGTTCCATGTGCATGATCTGTTCTTCGAGCAGATGCAGCTTTGCGGCTGCAGCAACCCTGACGCCGCTTACGGCCTGGTACGGGATCTGCTTGTCTTGGCCCCGTTCCATGAGGATCCGCAGGCGGTTGAGAGGCGCGTTGGGGAGCCGGGCGCGTACCACATCGTGCTCTGCACGCTGGAGCGTGCCGACCTGATCGAACACGGCGGCAGCATCGGCGGCTCCTGGTTGACACCCAAGGGCGAGTGGTACCTCAAGGCCTTGCAGTCGATCGACGACTGGGAAGACATCCAGTTCCCCAAGTACGACTCACCCGACGCTCACGAGGGTGACTGCACGTCGGCGTGCTGGACCCGCGAGGTGACGCCGTGACCGCCCGGGATGAGCTGCTGCGGGAGATGACCGCCCATCACCTGTACATGACCGACGAGCGGGCCGAGGAGCTGATCGACGCCTACGCGCACGAGCTGGCCGAGAGGATCCGCACGGAGGCCGAGCGCATGGGCGCAGAGGAGTACGGCAGCTACCAGAACGTCCTCGAGGCGGCCGACCTCATCGCCCCCCAGGCGAGGTAACCCGCCCCAACCAGCAGCACCGAGACCCCCAGGCGCGGCATGATGCCCGCATGGGGGTCTCTTTCGGTATCGCGGCTGATACGGCGCAGGAGTGCGCGGACGGCCTGGCCCTGCTCGTGCACCGGCTCGGCGCCGAGATCACGTTGCAGCCGGCGCAGGTCGGCGGAACCCGCTGGGTCGCGCGGGCCGTACCCACGCCGAAGGCCCCCGCGGATGGCGAGGGCCTGGTCGAGCCGTAGGTCAGCCGAGCATCCGCAGCACCGGGCCGGGCCCGGACTGGGCGTCGTTCCAGGCGCCGGAAGACAGGGTGTCGGGGGCTTCGCGGCGGATCCGGTCGAAGAACACCTCGGACGCCTCGTCTGCGAGCGGCCCTGATCCGCCAGCTGCGACTCGGATCGCGCCGATCGCGCAGTATCCGACGCCCGCGTGGCCGACGTAGCCGCGGATCCAGCCGTGGGTGCGGATCAGTCGGGCCGCCTCGACGAATACCTCGTCGACGGTGGTCGGCTGTACGGCGGGGGCTACGGCTGGGAGCGGGTCGGCGAGGATCTCGGGGATCTCGATGTGGGCGGTGCGGATGACGTACTGGACGCCGGCGCCGCCGAGCCGGTCATCCATGGCCAGCTTGGACAGGGCGAGCCGCTCGTCGAGGGTGAGGGTGCGGGCCGTCGCCCTCACCCGGGACGCGATGGTGGGTGCCATCAGAACCACGAGGTCCGCTTGCGGCGCCCGGCCTTGAGGTCGGCGTTAGCGCGATCCTCCGCCTCATCGGCGTCGTACTGCCGTTCCTTGAGTTCCTGGCGGTCGAGGCGGCGGCCGAACTCTTCGCCAGCGGGGAGCGGTGCGGCGACGCGCGGTCCAGGGTCGGAGACGTGCGGGATGCCGCGCGGCTGGGTGTCGTAGATGGTGCCGCCACCCTGCCCGAAGAGATGGCTCACGCTCTTGGTGGGGTCCCCGTCGAAGTACCAGTTGCCGATCAGGGGGTGCCGCTTGGTGCAGGTGTGTGCGCTCCACATTCGGGCGTGGTTCCAGAGGCCGGAGTCTCCGGCGTAGTTGGGGGTCTCGATGATGTAGACGGTCTTGCCTTGGCTGAGCCAGCGGCTGAGCTCTTTCTCGTCTCCGCGGCGGCGGGTGGTCCAGGTCTTGCCCATGACGGCTCCTTCGGTGCGCGGTTTGTGTGGGTTTGCGGGCCGGACACGGCCCTAGTTTGCGGTGGTTTGCACCCCGGACAGTGGCCGGACACGGGGCGGACAGGGCCGGGTTGTGTCCGGGGGCTGTCCGCCCTCTGTCCAGGGTGCGTATCGGGAGGAACTGGGTGCTGTCCGGGGGTTGTCCGGCCTCTACAGGGCCTTGAGTGCGGCCTCGAGGCAGGCCCGGTCGTAGCCGCGGACGCGGCCCTTGCCGGGGATGTCGACCTTCTCGGGGCGGACGACGCGGGCGGCCCGCAGCCCGTCGGCGAGGACTCCGGCCGGAGCGCCGAGGAGCTCCGCGAGTTCCTCCAACTGAGCCGTGTCCCGACCCAGCTGGTCCATCGCCTCAAGGCAGCCGACAACGAAGCGGCGTGACTCTGCGGTCCGCTGGGTCCGCTCCTCGCGGGCAGCGGCATCTCCGGTCAAGGTCCCGGCTTCAATGCGGAGTTGCCGGCCGCGCTCGCAGATCTTCACGAAGTCGGGCAGGTCGATCACGTCGCCGCGCAGTGTGCGGTAGCCGTCTTCGGCTCCCTCGTCGAGGACGAAGACACCCTTGGAGCTTTCGAACAGGGCGTGAGGTGCAGCGCCAGCAGTGACGGCGAGGTCGCCGAGGACCATCTTCGAGCTCTCCGGGCTCTTCGTCCGGAAGCACGCCCGCTTGACGCAGACCTCCCGCAGCTCGGTGGGGACGCTGTCCGAGTCGGGCCGCTGGGTGATGTACAGGCCCATCCCGAGCACGAAGCGCGTCATCCGGTTGAAGCGAGCGAAGATGTCGACGAGCGGCCCCTTGGCGGACACGAGACGGGGGTTTTCCGAGTCGTCGTCCGGCAGCGCCATCTTGGTGACGGCGGCACCGTCGAGGAGTTCCTGGAGCTCCTCGACGATGAGGAGTACCGGGCCCATCCCTTCCTCGGCGAGCTCGGGCGTGATCTTCCCCTGGGGTACCCGGTGGGGCTCCTTCTCGAAGATCCGGTCGAGCTTGGTGCCGCGCTCCTGCATCTCCATGATCGTGTCGTCCATGAGGCTGAAGATGCTGCGGATGGTGTCCGGGTCGGCGCCGGCGATCCAGCGGTGGGCAATGGCTTTGAGGGGCGCCCAGTCGGGTCCGGTCTTGCCGGTGATGACGATGATGCGCACCGTCGGGTCAAGGGCGGCAGCGGCGGCGATGAGGCGGGCCAGGTAGGACTTGCCGTAGTCCTGGAGTCCGCCGATGAGGATCGACGACCAGATCAGGCGGAGGACCTGTCGGGCCTGGCGGGCGTCCATGCCGACCGGGATCCCGTCACGCCAGAAGTGCCAGCGGGGTGCGTCGATGAGCTCGCTGTGCACCTTGGGTCCGGCGTGGGGGTTTGGGCTGTCCGCGACCCAGAGGGTGGCCATGCCTTCGTGCCCGGTCTCGGAGGTGTCGGGCCGGAGTTCGAGCTGCGCGGCCTTCTTGCGGAGGGCTCCGGCAAGGTTGTTGACCTTCGCCGTGGCCTTCACGGCCGGCATGCCTTCGGGGAGTTCGATCTTTGCTGCCCAGCCGGGGCCGTCCTGCCGGATACCGCCGACGATCCGGGTCTCAGAGCGCTGCGCCTGGGTGATGATGTCGGCCTTGACCAGGGCGGCGATGAGGGCATCCTCCTGCGGATGCACGGCGCCGGGCGTAGCGGCCTGCCCCGTCTGGGCGAAGGTGTTCTCGATGGCGCCGCGGGCCACCGGTGCATCATCCTTGGCTCCTTGGCGGATGCCGTAGAGGTAGGCGCCGAGCCCGGCTGCGAGGGTGACCCAGAAGCCTCCGGTGAGAGTGCCGGCTGTGGTCGCGGTGGCGGCGGTGGCGGCCCACATGCTGGTCTTGGTCGAGTGGATGATGCGGTGCCGGCGGGAGTCAGCGCGGAGCTGACCAACCACGGCCTTAAGTTCCTGCTGTTCGGAAACGTCGTCGGTCGCGGTGAGTGCCCGTCGTGCGGTGTCGATCATGTGGGGGTAGTCGTCGCGGTGCTGGTCGAGCCAGCGGCGCCCGAGCCGTGCGTAGCCGCGGGCAGCGAGCGGCGCGTACAGGTTGCGGTCCGTCGCATGGTTGACGGCGGCCCCCAGCCACGACGGCCGGGCGGCCTTCTCGACGGCCGCGGTCTTCTCGATGACGCCTTCGAGCGGGACGGCCAGCTGCTCGGGGACGATGGTCAGGTGCGGGTACTCGGCGGCGATGCTCACGCGGTCTCACCCTCTCGGTTCTCAGCGTTGGACTTGCGCTTGGACTCGCCTGCGGCGATGCATGCGAGGGGGCTGTACGGAGCGGTGTCACCGGGCGTCCGCAAGGGCGGCAGACCGCCGTTCGAGCGGCGCCCGTCAGGGGCGCTGGGGTCCTTCTTGGCGGGAGTGTTCATTTGGGATTCGACCTGCGGCGTTGATCCTTCGAGCGCACCCTCTGTGGCAGCCTTCATTCGGGCGGCTGCGCTGCGGCTCTGGGCCTCGAGCTCGGGCCAGATTCCGACAACCTTGGAACCGGTCTCGCGGTACCAGGCTTCGCCCCAGATCTGGTCGCTGACGACCTCGAGGCCGCGGGCGGAGCGCATCGCGTCGGCGATCTTCCACACCGCCGGGTGGGCTGTCTGGCGATCCTTGTCCTTGCGCTCCTGCTCAGTCCGCGCGGCGTCCTCGGTCGCCCTCTTCTCGGAGGCACGAGCCAGGTCTGCGGCCTGCTTCTCGGCGGCCTTGCGGTCGGCCTCGGCTTGCTCTGCCGCGGCACGCTTCTCCTCGTCTCGGCGCTCACGCCAGGACGGGATTTTGTCGCGCTTCTGGGTGATGCCGTGCTCGTAAGCCATGAGCACGAGCGGGCCGCCAAGGGAGGCAAGTGCGCCAACGATCCCGGCTCCCAGGCCGATGCGCGGGTCATCGATTCCATGCCACAGATTGACGCCGGCGGCGGTGGCTGCGGCCACCATGATCCAGATGCGGTACGGCACCACGTCCCGGCGGTGGGCCACCGCCCAGGCCGCGGCGAACGCCAGCACCAGGGCGAAGCCTTCAAGGAGCAAGGGCGCAGCGATCATGAACGGCTTGTCCTGAGAGTAGAACGCCATCAGCTGCAGTGGGAGGGCGATGATCAGGCCTACCGCGTAGATGCCGCGGGCCGCCCACTTCCAAGTGGACTCGCTGCGCCGCTCCTCCTTCTCCTGGGCGACAGCCGCCTCAGCCTCGTCCGCCACAGCGCGGCGCGCACGCTCAGCGGCAGCTTCCGATTCGGCGACGGAGGCGGCCAACTTGGCGACCCGCTCGTCCTTCATGGCGCGGTCGAGGTCGAGCTTCATCGCAGCCCGCTCGTTCTGCAGCCGCAGCTTCTCCGCTTCCTCCGCGCCGACGATCTCGGCCGCCTTCGCCTTGCCCTCAGCCTCGATGCGCAGGGCTGCGGCTTTGGCGTTCGCTTCGGTTCGGATGGCCTCAGCTTTGGCGAGGGCGATGGGATCGAACTCGGGCTCGATCTTGAGCGGCCACGGATCCGTGCGCTCGGGGGCAACGGTCCCGTTGACGTGGTCCATGGTGCTGCTCACGGCAGGGATCCCTTCGTGGTGGTGGGGTTACGCGGCTTTGTCGAAGCGGGGGTGGGGTACGCGGGTCTTGTGGTCGTCGAGGTAGACGTCGGCGGCGATGGCTGCCGCGGCGAGTACGGCGAGAAGGATCCGGCTGCCGGCTGGTGGCGTCATGCCGAAGAGCCAGGCGAGGGTCACGAAGAAGGCGAGTACGCGGGTCCGGCGGGCGGCATCCCGCAGGTCGCGGATCATGACCACTCCCACTTCTCGCCAGCGCGGGCAGCGCGGAGTGCGGAGTCGCCGATCTGGCGGGCCATCTGCGCCCACTCGGCAGGCAGGTAGCCGGCCGCGAGGAGGAGCGCGTTGCCGACCTGCCCGGCGTCCTTCGGCTTCACCTTGAACGGGTCGCCAGAGCGGCGAGCAAAGACCGGGCGGACCGTCTGCATGTCGGCCGGGCGGAGGATGGCGCCGAGCCACTGGTGAAGCTCGGTGATGTCGCTGTAGGAGTAGCCGTGCTTGGTGCCGCCGTGCGAGATGTCCCAGGTCATGGCGAAGCTGCCCTTCATGCGTGGTGGGTGGGTGGTGCTGGCCGGATCTCCAGGCCGCCCGTGCGAGACGGGCGGCGTGGGCTACTGGTCAGCTGCCGTAGTCCTCAGGGAATCCGTGGCGGCGCAGCCACTCGTTCTCGAAGTCGTTGCGACCGACCGCTTCGAAGGCGGCTCGGGCGTCGTTCACCTCGTCGTCCGTCATCTCGGGTGCGGTCTTGTTCGCCCACGTCTTGCCGGTGAGGTCGGGCCAGTCGCCTCTGGAACCCACGCGATGTCCTCCTGGTCAGTTGTCCCTGGTCCGGGGCTGTCCCGGGCTCCCCTCACCGCCCGCACCTGTCGGGCGGATCGGGCAACCGGTCAGCCAAGGTCGTAGTGTTCGTGCTCCGGGATGGGGCAGGCGGTGCCAGCGTCGCAGCGTTCCCAGTAGCGGCCGAGGACCAACCGGCAGGCCGTATTGGCGACGGCCATAGCTACCGGGCCACGCGCGTGGCCCGCAGACACGATCACGTGTGCGGTCTGGTCGAGTCGGGTGGATACCTTCTTGCCGAGCTTGGACATGGCGTCTCCTAGCGGATGGCGTTGGCGAGGGCGGGCCACAGGCGGTCGTCGCGGCCCCAGGTCGGGTCGACGAGGTTGAGTACGGCACCGTGGTCGCGGAGTTCCTTCAGGCCCTGGCGGCCGAGGCAGGACCACTCTCGGGCCAGGTGGTTGCGCGGGAGGGTCCCGTACAGGCCCATGACGGTCTCGCCGTCCCGGTCGGTCAGCGAGGTCAGCCGCGGATGCCGGGTGCCGCGAAGGACGGTCACACCGGCCGCGTCCACCGTCCGGGTCAGACTGGCGAGGAGCGGGTTCCGGTCGTCGACGATGGCGGAGAGGTAGGCCTTCTGCCGCCAGTGGGCCCCGTCGTAGCCGCGGCCTTCGAGTCCGGGCTGCGAGTTGGTGGTGATGACGCCGGCCCGGTTCAGAGCCACGAGCAGCGGCAGCAGGGGCTTGGTCTCAGGGTCGACGCCGTCGCCGTGTCCGGACCAGCCGCGAACCTCGCCGGTCAGCCAGCGGGCCATGACCTGCCCGATGTCGGCGATCGTTCCGGCGTCCCGCCACACGCTGCCCATCAGGCGGCCTGGGCGGTGTCGCCGTCGAGCTCGTCGACGAGCCGGCTGGTCCCGGGGTTGGCCATGTCGTACTCGATGGCGGCCCAGCGGGCGGTGGTACGAGCGGCCTTGGTGGTGGCCCGGTCGTAGGCGTCGATGATTCGCTGACGGTCCTCGTGCTGGGCCCATGCGGTTTCGATCTCGTCGGGCTGCTCAATGCTGGTGGCGGTGGCGTTCATGGCAGTGGTCCTTCCGGTGGTTAGGCGGTGTGCGGTCAGAAGCTGTGGGCGGGGTGCCACGGGGAGACGATCCAGGCGGTCGGCTGACCGTTGGCCTGTCGCTCGGCGGTCCAGGTCTCGTCGGCGTGGCGGGTGAATGCGGTCGGGTGGACGAGGACGTGCAGTTCTCGGTCGCGGAGCTCGTCCCGGATCCGGGCCGGCAGCTCGTCGGGGTCGACGAGGCGGGCGAAGGCGGACAGGGCGGCGAGGGCGCGGCGAGGGGTGACGTCCCGGCCGGTGGCCACGTAGCCGTAGTCACCGTCGTCGCCGAGGGAGGAGACGAGGAGTCCGTAGTGCTCGGACTCCATGTCGGCGGCGACCGGCGTGAACGGTTCGTCGTCCGGGTTGTCGGCGGCCTCGCAGTCGGTGTTGCAGTACGGGTAGCCGCCGGGGGCGCCGCAGAGCAGGCACTCGGATTCGGGCATGGCGTCAGACCTGACCAGCGGCGAAGGCGTCGAGGCTGGTCTTGTGGTTGCGGCGGTGGGCGGCGACCTCGGCGTCGGCGATGCCGTGGTGCCGCTGCATGGCCACGGCGTTGGCAAACACCTGCTGCTGGGCGGGAGTCAGCGTCCGGCCGGACCGCTCCCAGTACTCCTTGGTATGGGCGTATGCGGCGACCCACTCCAAGACGCGGGTGCGCTCGGTGATGTCGGTTTCGGGCATGGCTGTGCCTCCAGTGGTCGAGCTGGGGGTGGTCTAGCGGTTGGTGTGCTGCTGGCCGGTACCGAGGGCGCCGCGGTCATCGGCATAGTGGTGGCCTTGCGGATCGGCGCGCTGGGACTGCGCGGCCCGGTAGTCGGCGCCGCAGGTCTGAGCGGTGGCCGGCCGGTCGACGATGCTGTGACCCGACTGGGTCGCGGCCATCAGTTGCTACCAGCGGGGCGCGTCGGGTGGATCTTCGAGGTGGGGATGTTCCACTCCGCGGCGAACGCGGCGGCGTCCTGGTACTCGTTGAACCAGACCGGGCTGCCGCCGTAGAAGGCGACGAAGCGGGCGGTGACCGGGTCGACGATCTTGGCGCCGAGGTAGGTCAGCGGGCCGGAGCCGCGCTCGGACCCCGCGGCGATCAGGCGCCGGGCCGGGAAGTGGTGATCGAGACCGGCGCCCACGTCGGTAGAGTTCTGCGTAGCCATCAGGGTCATCTCCTGTTGGTCAGGCCCTGGCGTGTGGGAGTGGAGTCCCTGCGCTGGGGCCGTTCTGTTTTCGGTTGTGGCGTGCCGGTGGAGCGGCACTGTGAAGCTTTCCGGGGGTGGAGCCCCGTTCGCTTCAATACCTCTATTGAAGCGAGATGGTGATGCTGTGTCAACACCTTCCACCATCCCATTGAAGGCGGCTGGAATCGGCCCTAACCTAAGGCCATGACCGACTCTCTCATCGGCGCTCTCGAGGACGCCACAGCAGCCGTAGCCGCCATCGAATCTCCGGTCGAACGCTTCCAGGCGGCACGGGAGCTGCGGGCCGTTCTTGCCGAGGCTGTGCGCGAGCTCGGCCGGGTTGAGCAGAGCGTCTCGCTCGAACTGCACGATGGCCGGTCTTGGGCCGAGGTCGGATCCATGCTGGGTTTCAGTGGCTCCCGCGCGGAAGCCATTGCCCGCGGCCGGTGAAGGCGTCTTCTGCATGCTTCCAGTCAACGACGTGTGAGCGTGGCCGACGAGCGGCTCCCGTACAGCTCGCGTACAGGAGACGATCAGTGGCCGTATAGATCGCCGGACACCCAACGCAGGGGGCGCGATTGTGGACGTCACCACCTGGACCGGCGCGCTGGCCTGCCACCTGCAGGCCGCGTACCGGATGACGCGGGATGAGTTCGCCGGACGCCTCGGCGTGCACCCGCAGACCGTGGCCAGCTGGCACCTGAAGCCGGGCACCATTCCCCGCGCGGAGATGCAAGCCGCCCTGGATACCGTCTACGAGAAGGCCCTGCCACCTGTGCGCTTACGCTTCGCTCGCCTCGCCCAGCCACCCGCGGACACCACGGCGCAGGCCCTGCGCGTCGCCATCGCTGTTGTTCAGCGCCGCGGCGAGGTGCTGCTCGTCTGCCGGCGCGATGGCGGAACGGCGGCCTGGCAGTTCCCGGCCGGGATCGTGAAGCCGGGCGCGGTGCCGGAAACGGTGGCCGTGCAGGAGACGCTCGGCGAGACCGGCGTGCACTGCGCGGTACGGCAGCACCTCGGCAGCCGACTCCACCCCGTGACCGGAGCGCAGTGCGAGTACCACCTAGCCGAACACCTGGACGGTGAGCCCGCCAACCTGGATCCCGTGGAGAACTCGGCAGCCAAGTGGGTACCGATCTCCGCGCTGACCCGGTTCATCCCGACCGACCGCATCTACCCGCCGATCCTCACCGCTCTGGAGGCGCACGCATGACCGAGACGACGACCGAGCAGGGAATCTCCGCCGCGATCATCGTGGCCGACGGCCGCGTGCTCATGATTCGCCGCCGGGTCTCCGAGGGTGAGCTGATGTGGCAGTTCCCCGCGGGCGGCATCGAGGACGGCGAGACACAGGAGGAGGCCGCGGTCCGGGAGACGCTCGAGGAGACGGGCCTGACCGTCGAGGCGGTCAAGCTGCTTGGTGAGCGGGTCCACCCGAAGACGGGCCGGCTGATGTCGTACACGGCCTGCTCGGTCCTGGACGGCGAGGCCTTCATCGGGGACGCGGAGGAGATCGCGGAGGTGGCTTGGGTGTCCCATGGGGAGATCGCCGAGCACGTTCCCTACGGCCTCTTCGCCCCGGTGCAGGAGTACCTCGACGGAGCGCTCCCGCGCTGACCCCGAACACGCGACGGCCCCCGCCTCTCTCGAGGTCGGGGGCTGCGTCATGTCACGGGCGGGGTGTGGGGGTGATCAGGCCGGCGTCTCGCAACGTCTTGTGCATGTTGATCACGTTGTAGTCCTTGTCCTTGAGCGGCTCGCACGCCTTGGGCTTAGCCTTGTCGGCCAGGTAGCGGGCTTCGACGGCGGCCATGCACTGCTGGATGGATTCGTCGTAGCTGGGTTCGCCGCAGCCGGCGAGGAGGAGTACGGCTGATGCTGCGGCGAGGGCGATGCGGGTTGGGTTCATGAGTCCCACAGGGTGGCCGTGTTCCGGGCCGGCTGTGGGGTGTGTTGCTGGGCTGTGACCTTCAGTGCCAGATGTGGATGCTGGCCTTGGGGTGTGCGGTACAGGCGTCGCGCAGGGCGGTGAGGTAGGCGAGGGCGCCGTTGTAGTCGCCCCATCCGTTGGACGGCTCCATGGCCCGGTAGCGGTCGGGGCTGGCGAGCATCCGGTCGACGGCCGCAGTCAGCGCGGGGAGGCTGTCGCCGGCGTTCTTCTCCTTGAGGTCACCGAGGCTGTGGCCGAGGGCGTCGGACCACATGAACGCCACGTTCGAGGTGCAGTTACCGATGTCGGCGACGGTCATCTCGACGGGCTCGGCGCCACCCGTGTCGACGTTGAGGTAGAGGCTGATGTCGTAGCTCACGGGCGGGATTCCTGTCTGGGGTAGGGCAGGGGCTGGGCAAGGGCTGCGAGGAGGGCTGTCGCGTCGAACGGCGAGGGCGGTGCCAAGGCTGGGAGCGCGGGGTATAGGGCGAGGCTGCGTCCCTCTACCGCCCACTGGTAGCGCTTGCCGAAGAGGACCACCTGGCGGAACTCGTCTCTCACGGCTTGGCCTTCCAGTTGGGTCCACGGAGCGCGGCAGGTACGGCGGCTGTGGGGGTGGCCGGGCGGAGGAGCGTGCCCATGAGCCACGCGTCCCACTGGGGGCGCGCGCCGGTCTCCTGCCGGGGCGGCTGCTGCGGCCGGTCAAGCTGGGCAAGCTCGGCCTCGGTGATCCCGTAGCCCTCGGCAAGGTCGAGGAGTTCGGGGCAGTCGTTGAGGTTGTCGGTCTCGGGCCAGTCGCAGTCGCCGTACACGCCGCAGCCGTGGCAGGCGGTGGCCTCATACGAGTCGGCTTTGGCAGGGTCGACGTTGTGGCGGGCGAGGATCTTTCGGTCGGCGACGCAGCGGCGGATGGCAACCACTGCCCAGGGGGCAGGAGCGTCCTCGCTGGCAGCACGCTCGACCTGGTCGATCTGCTGGCTGATCCAGCCGTGCAGGTCAGGCATCGCGGGTCTCCTTCGTCGCCTCGAGGGCCGCAATGGTGGCGCAGGGGTGCCCGACGGGCGCGTTGTCGGTGCTCTGGCCACAGAAGGCCGAGCATTCGCCGCAGATGGTCTGACCGCGGTAGTCGACGGGCCGGTGCAGCTTCCGGATCCGGTCGCGCTGGTCGTCGAGCAACTGCTGGATGCGGACCGCCCGCTGCTGGCTGGCTTCGATCTCGGCGTCGGGGTTCGCGAGGATGTGCGCTTCGGCGATGCGGAGTCCGGCGGCGATGGCGTTGTGCTCGTTGCTGATGCGGTGGCGGTCGGCGTCGTGTGCTTCGTCGGCTTTCGTCTCGTGGGCGGTGATGCTGGCGCGGATGAGGTCGAGGGGGTCTGCGGCTCGGTAGGTCTGGCCGGGCTGGATGGCGGTCATGGGTTCCTCCGGGTGTCGGGTCGGGGCGGCGGGGCTGTGCGGCCCCTGTGAGGCTCTGGGGTTGGCTCCGGCGTCGCGGGGGACTCCGGAGCCCTGCGAGGCGCCTACGCGGCTTCCTGTGGCGCCTGGCGGGGCCGCAGCGGGGTGAGTTGAAGTTCCGCGCGCAGAGTCGCGTCGAGAATCTGCACCGGGATCGTGCGCGTCCCCCGCTCCCGGGCCGCCCGAATCAGCGCGGCCACAGCGACGAGCCGGCGTCCTGCTTCCCGCTGCTGCCGAGCCCTAGCGCCCAACCGGCCGCCAGCCGAGCGGCGGTCCGCGTACATGGCGGTGATGCCCTGCCGCAGCCGGGCCGCCTCCGCCGCGGTGAGTGGGCCGCGCTCGGCCCGGTCGGCGAGGACGAGAAGCTGCTCGCGGGTCGGGCCGGTCACGACGTGGCCTTGGCGCAACTGCAAGCGCAGTTGCCAGTCGGCTCGGGCTGCCCGGTGGCTGCGGCGTGCTCGATGTCCTCGGGCCCAGCCCACTGGTGGGGTGCGGGCTCGTCGTAGTGCTGGCCCCACTGGCAGGGCTCGCACTTGGCGTAGCAGATGATCGCGGCGCCGCTGGTGAGCGCGGCGTGCAGGGCTTCGGCGGCTACGGCCTTCGCGGGGTCGACGGGCTCGGTCATCGCGGGTCTCCTTCGGTGCGGTGAGAGGATCGGGGTGTCCGGCCAGCCGCCTTGCCTGCGGCTGGCCGGACGTGTCACGGGTTGGGGTAGGACTCGTAGTCGGGGGCTTCGGCACCGCAACGCCGGCATTCGAGACCGCGGTAGTCGTGCTCAGGGTGGTGGTGGCCGGAGCCGTCGATGCAGTCGTCGTCAGCGGGCTGGTCGGTCATGTCGTGGCCTTTCGGGTCCGGTGGGTGCGGTAGACGGCGGCGGCGAGGTCGGCGTAGTGCTGGGCGGGCGCGGTCACGGGAGGGTGCGGGCACGCTCGTACCGCTGGCGGGCGGCGATGAACTCGACGTCGGTGCCGCCCCGGTCGGGGTGAGCGTCGGCCATGGCGGCCTTGAGCTCGGCCAGCGATGGGCGCTTCGGCGGGCCGGGGATCTCCGGCGGCGCCAAGTGCAGGCGGCGCATCGACCGGCCGTGGTAGATCGCTCCGTCGGCCTCGATCCGCTGCCGGTCGACGAACCCTGCCCGGCCATGGATCGTGAAGTAGATCCGCTGACTGGTCTTCCGGGTGATCGGATACTGGTGGATCTTGTAGTTGCCGAGGGGGCCGTCGTCCCAGTTGGCGTCCCACAGCTCGTACAGGAACTCGCGGACTACGGGCTGAGCGGTCATGCTGCGGCTTCTTGGGCTTCGGTGTAGCGAGCGGCGTGGACGGGGCTGCTGTCGGGTCGTTGGACGCCGTCGTTGTGGCAGGGGTAGCCGGGTGTGGTTTGGCAGGTGGTGCAGACGGCGGTGGCGGTGGCGTGGGCGGCTTCCTCGGCGTGCTCGGTGCGGGTCATGCGGCTTCCTCCAGTTCGATGGTCTGCGGGCGGCCGTGGCGGTGTTCGGCTTCGGCGACGAGCTCGAGGAGGTCTCGCCTCGAGGGGTCGGTGTTGATGGCCTGGTTCCAGGTGGCCGGGGGGATGAAGCCGTTCCAGCACTCGGGCCGACTGAACCGGAAGGGCTTGTCGGTGAGGCGGGCGGCGAGGTCGGGATGCTTGAGGACGAGGGCTCGGCGGTGGGCGGCGACGCGGCGGGCGTCTTGCATGTGGGCTTTGATGAATGCGCCGAGGTCGCCGTCTTCGCGCATGGCTCGGGTGTCGTCGAGGCTGAGGGGCTCGGTCATGCGGCACGCCCTTTGCGGAGGTCGTCGCCGCGGAGGATGACGCGTTCGCACATTTCGGTGAGCCTCGAGGCGACGCGGTCGCCGAGGAGGTCCTTCATCTGGCCGGGCGGCACGTTGCTGGTGATCATCGTGGGGAGGCACTGCTCGTACCGGTGGTTGACGATCCGGTAGGTGATCTCCTCGGTCCATTCGGTGGCCTTCGCCGCAGCGAGGTCGTCAATGAACAGGAGGCCGGCGCCGCTGTACGAGGCGAGGGCTGCGTCGGGGTCGGGGCTGCCCTTGGGGCGGAGGGTGGCGTACATGTCGACGGCGGTGATGGCGCGCCAGCGGCAGGCGAGGGCGGATCCGGACTGGGCGACGGCCCGGAGGGTGCCCCAGGCGAGGTGTGTTTTGCCGGTGCCGGTGGGTCCGATGAGCAGGAGGCTGGGTTCGGTTTCCGGGTTGGCGATGACGCGGCGGACCCAGTCGGCGGTGCGAACGTCGGGCTGGACGGCGGCGTAGCGGCGGGGGACGGTCTCGATGAACCGCTTGCTGCCGGCTTCGGCGAGGCGGCGTTGCTCGCCGGCGATCTCGTCGTGGAGCCACTGGCGTTCGGCCGGCTCGAGGTCGGAGGCGGGGAGTTCGCCTTTGTAGTGGGCTTTGATGCGGGCTACGCCGTCGTCGTCGCCGAAGTAGTCGGCGGGGTGTGGGTAGTGGGCGGGCGGGGCGGTGAGGCCGAGGGCCTGCCAGTCGATGTGGGGCCGGTTGGGTCGGTTGCTGGTCATCAGATCAAGTCCTCGTCCCATACGGAGTCGTCGGTGGGGTTTTGGAAGGGGCGCCAGCCGTCGCCGGACACGGCGCGAAGTTGGGGCCGGCCGGCGGGTGCGGGCTCGTCGTCGTAGCAGCCCTTGTTCAGCCACGTGGCCGGGTGCTTCGTGTACTGGGGGTCTTGGTCGCGGCGCTCTCGGGCATAGGCCTGGGCGCGGTCGACCATGTGGGCGGGATCCGTTCCGCGCTCGATGGCCGCGATCCAGGCTTTCTTGGCTTCCTCGCGGGACCGCTTGAGCGGGTAGTTGCTCCAGAACGCCCCGAAGGCTTCGAGATGCTGGTTCGGCTGGCTGGCTGAGCTCGCGGCGGCGGGGAGATAGATATCTGTCTTTGGTTGAGCTGACGGTTGTTGGTGGTTAGGGCGGCGTTGAGTGCGTGACGGCTGGGCGTTAAGTGCGTGACGGCTGGGCGCAGAGTCTGTGACATCGCCTGTCACAGACTCTGAGTGCGTGACCGTCACGGCTTCTCCGTCCGTGACGGTCACGGACTCTGCGTCCGTGACACCCTTCGAGCGAGACCGGCGCTTGCGCTCCGCGGCAGCAGCGCGGTACTCGTCCTCCTCGCGCTCCAGTTCCTTCCAGTCCGTCGCCGGCCGCACCAGTTCCATGGCCAGCTGCCAGCGGGTGCGACCGTCGACCGTCCCGTCCTTGCGGATCAGTCCAGCCTTCTCGAGCCGGCGGAATGCGCGCTGCACCGTGGTCCTGTCGTAGCCGCTGCGGTACTGGACGCGGAGGACCGAAGGGTGCGAGTTCGAACCGTCGGAGCGTGCGTGCTCGGCGAGCACCTGGAGGACATGCCGGGCCGTGGTGTCCGGCTTGCCCTTCTCGGTGCGCGGCATGGGCGCGTCGTCCATAGCCCAGTTCATGGCCTCGGTACTCACGGGTCTCTTCTCTCGGGAGGGCGGCGACGCAGCTGCTGGCGATGTCTCCGGGCAGCCCTCATGGAGGCTTCGGTGGGGCCGTGTTACGACCTCCGGTGCTCTCTGATTCTACCCCAGGGTGTATAGTCACCCGCAATACATCAGAGATACGCGAGAGGTGGACGCAGTGACTAGTCAGTGCACGGTCAGCTACGCTGGCGATATGACTACGAAGGGGACGCCCGGCCGCATGGTCCGCATCGACGACGAGATGTGGGCCGCCTACGGCGAGCTGTGCACCGAGGAGGGCACGTCCCGTGCCGACGACATCCGCCGGCACGTGCACGCTCGGGTCAAGGCATGGCGCACTGCTCAGCGCAAGGCTGCTGCGTCGTCCTGACTCCACTGCTCCTCCTCTCCTCGAGCCCCGCGGTGACCGCGGGGCTTTGTCGTGTGCGGGTGGTGGTCGGCTAGGCCGCAGCGGCGGCGAGCTCTGGGCCGTTGTCCTGGCGGCTGTGGATGACGGCTCGGAGCCGTGATCCGATCCATTCGCCGACCTGCGGGGATACGGCGTTGCCGAAGCCGTCGACTTGGTTGCGGGCGGAGCCCCAGACGGTGAAGGTGCCGCGGTAGTCGGCGAAGTCGACGTCGAAGCCGCAGCCGCGGCCGACCTCGTGCGCGGCCATCATTCGGAAGTAGCAGTCCTCGAGCGGCAGTGCGGCGAGGGCGGCCCGCCACTCTGCTGCCAACAGCGACTTGAATGCACGGTGGTTGATCGTCCCGGCGGCCGTGAGCAGTCCCGGAATCTGGTCCGAGGTGATCGTCGGCATGGCCTGGCCGGACATCGCGGCGAGGGTGTTCTTCCGGAACGGAACGATTCCGGACGACACCACAGCGAGCGTCTCTGAACCGACCTGGGTGGGCAGCGGAGTGTCGACGCCGCGGGGGCTCCCCTGGTAGTTGTCGACCGCAAGCAGGATTGCCTTCTCGTGCGTTGAGGTCACTGTGTCCATGGGCCGGCTGATGTGCTGGCCGTCCCCGTTGTGCCGGTGGGCGGCGATGACTGCCCCGGTCGACAGGAGTGCGGTTTCCTGCTGGCTGGTCTGGGTGGCCAGGGGCTGCAGCAGGTGCCGTTCCGAGCCGTGTACGGACTTGGCCGGCATGAGCAGCGCGGGGAAGTTGGCGAACCGCTTCCGTGCCCGTTCGGCGCGCGCCATCGTTGCCGGGGCGAGGGGCTTGGCGCGGTCTCCGATGCGCTGGCCCAAGGTGCTGAGGTCCAGTGCGGCCAGCGAGGGCGTCATCGGCGGGACGACCGGTCGGCGGCAGGAGGGGCACCGGTACTCGTACTGCTTGCCGTAGCGCACCGACCCGGTCGGCGGGACCCCGGTGCGCCACGTCCACACCGCTTCGACGTCCTTGTCGCAGTGCTGGCAGTGCGATGCCGGCCGGTGCTCGAGGTCGGGGGCGGGCAGGGTCTTGTCCCAGAACGCGATGTACAGCCGGTCGCGGGACTGCGGTACGCCGAAGAACTGCGAGTTCAGGTACAGGACTTTGTGCCGGTAGTTGAGCAGGTCGAACTGCTTGAGCCACCAGCGGTAGGTGGTGCCGTCTCCGACCTTGGCGCGGCCCTGGACTGCGGGCCCCCACGAGGTGAGTTCGGTGGTGCACTCGACGAGGATCAGGCGGGGGTGGTGCTGGGCGGCGTAGTGGAGGACGCAGTTCGCGGTCGCTCGGTCCCGCTCGGACTTGGTGACCCGCGCCTCGTAGTCGGGGTCGTCGTAGTCGAACAGCGTCGCACCCTGCTCGTAGGCCTTGATGGTGTTGGCCTGGGAGTGGTTGACGCAGCTCACGCCAGCGACCAGAAGGTCGGCTGCGGGAAGGTCTCGGGCGGAGTGGTAGTCCGCTGCTTCAGGGTCGACGAGGTCGGCGATCCAGTGCTCGGCGTCAGGGTGGTTCGCTTCGTGGACTTCGACCTTGTAGCTGTTGTGGTTCGCGGCCATGATCGTGGTGAACCCGGCCATCTCGATACCGCGGGTCAGGCCACCGAAGCCCGAGAACAGGTCGACGGCGACGAGGTCGTCGTGGCGGAAGGTTCGGCGCCTGGCGGCCGGCCGGTGCGTGGCGGTGCGGGCCTTCTGGTTGGCTCCGGTGGACATCAGGCTGCCTTTCGCATGTCGGTGGCGGTGGTCTTGTTGCGGCTGCGGTCGCGCGGCTTGCCGTTGCGGAGCTCGGTGGCGATCTCGCGGACGTAGTTGACGGAGGCGCCGGTCCGCGCACTGACCTCGGCATTCGGGACGCCGCACGAGAGCAGGTGCTTGACGTCGACGTGCATGGACACGAATCCATCAAGGCTCGGCGTGTACTCCGGATCGATGAGTTCGTCGTCCTCCCACCAGGCGGGCCCGAGCCAACCCGCCGCATTCGCACGGTTGATGGCTCGCTGCGACGGGCCGCGGCGGGTGCTGAGCAGTCGGTAGGCGCCAGCTACGGCCCGGTCGTTGGCGGCGGAGATGAACTGCCTGGAGCCGCTGACGATGTGGTCGACGGTTCGGGGGCGGAGTCCCGGTGCGGCGGCGGCGATGTAGTAGGCACCGTGGCCGGCGGCGTACAGGGCGCGGCAGCGGCGTTGGCTGGCGAAGGCGGGGACCCAGCTGTCGCCGGCGAATTGGTCGGGCTGGACAGCGAGGATCTTGGCTGCGGTGGTTCGTCGGATTCGCGGGAGGCGTCCCTCAGCGTGGTAACGAACGGTGGTGGCGTCAGCGTTGGCGGCGACGGCGATCTGCCTACGGGACATGCCGCTCGCCTGCAGCTTGAGGATGTGGCTCGTCACCTGGGTGCTGGGGATGGTGGCGGGGCGGCCTTCGAGGCGGGCGAGGAGCCGCTTCTGTCCAGCTCGGGTCCAGCCAGCCACACAGGTCGGGCAGTGGCATGCGGGGCGTCCGACGGCGCCGGCGTAGCGGGCTTCGCTGCCGTGGGGCGGGATCGGCTTCGTGGTCACTTGTCTTCCTCCGTCCGGCGGGCCTGGGGGATGGTGTTGCGGTTGCGGTACGGGTGGTGCAGCCATGCCTCGAGCTGGGCGATCTCGCGTTCCCGGCGGCGCTCGGCGACGTCGTCCGCTACGTCCTCGACGCCGGTGGATGCCCGCCAGCGCTTCGTGTCGTCGTCGCGGCCGAGCCGGCGCAGGATCCAGGCGGCGGTGAAGACGAAGGCGACGATGGCCAGGTCAATGAGGGTTTCCATCACGCGGCCTCCCGTCGGGCTGCTGCGGTGCCCTTCCAGGTCCGCACTCCGGAGTGGTGGACGGTGGGCCGCGGGGAGCAGGCCCAGCCGGCGGTCCGCGTGTAGCCCTCTTCCTTCAACCGGGTGGCGAGGCGTCCCCACATGTGGCTGTCGGGCGGTTCGGGGAGGCGCTGTTCGTCGGCGATTTCGGCGAAGGTGAAGATGCGGCCGGTTGCCGCGGCGGCTATGTACGCGGACCAGACGCTTTCGATCCACTCCTCGTAGTCCGCGGCACGGCGGACAGCGGCGGGGGTCTTCGGGGTGGGGATGGTGCCGTCGAGGGCGGGCTGGACTGCGTTCATGACTGCCTCCGGTGTGGGACTCTGGGGGCGGGCCTCCCCGATTGCCGCGGGGAGGCCCAAGTGCTGCTAGAAGGGCGGCGTGTCGTCCCACGGGTTGGGGGTGTCGACGGCCTTGCGGGTGATCGGGGACTTCCAGGCGCTTGCGGCGTCTCGCTCGTGGACGGTCTCGAGGTAGGCGTCGACTTCGCTGCGGATGCTGAGGCCCGCCTCATCGAGACCGCGGGCGAAGCGCACGACTCGGCGGTGCTCGTCGTCATCGCTGCGGAGCAGGGCTTCCGCGACGTAGGTGGCGACGAGCTGCCTGTAGGCGGCGAGGCCGGCCCGGTAGGCGGTCAGGTCGAGGGTGGCGTTCTCGGGGTAGTCGTTCATGCGGCACCGCCAGGCTGTGCAGCTTCGGGCCAAGTGGCGGGCTGCTGAGGTGCCGGGCTCGAGGAGGTGGTCAGCTCGTCGACGCTCACGCGGACGGCGGGGAACTCCTCGTCGCGTGTGACTTCGCCGCGCTGGATGGACTCGAAGATGACCTGCAGCTGGCCGAGGTCCGGGTCGGTCCACTTGTCGGACTTGCGGCCGAGCTTCGTTTCGATCTGGTCGACGGTGATGTTGATGCCCTCGAAGGCCTTGACTGCGTCGGCCACTCGCTGGGCTCGGGGCTTGTCGCCGCTGGCACCGCTGAGGGTGGTGCTGCAGATCGTCTTGGCCTGTTCGATGAACCAGACGGGCAACACGGTAAAGATCATTTCTCGGAGGCGGCGAGCACCGTTGTTCGCGTTGTTCTCGTAGATGTCCCGGAAGTCCGTGAGCTGCTGCGCCTGGCTGTTCGCCCACCGGGCGTGCGGCACGATGAACGTGGTCGAGGCACGCTGATTGGTTTCCAGATCCCAGGCCCAGGCCTGCATCTCCGACTGCCTGTACTCGTCGTCGCGGCGGAGTTCGATGAGACCGTGCTGGAGATTGCCCCAGCAGCCGGCCAGGGCCTTGGCGAGCTGGATGGTCTCGCCGGACACCTGCGAGGTGCCGCGGGGGAACCGGAAGAACGCGCGTCGTGCGAGCTCCGGCTGCGAGCAGGCGACCCGCATCCGTGCCACGGACTGTGCTTCGTTGCGCGGGAACTGGCGGGCGATCACGACGGCGGCCTGAACTTCGGCGACCGCTCTGGACTGTTCGACTGCGGTGCCCTGGCCGACGCGTCCCGGCGTCGGTGCGGACTGCAGGTTGTCGGGGTAGTTCACGAGTACTCCTCGTCGTGGCGGATCTGTTCCCAGGGCGGGAGAGAGACGATGGCGACGCCTTCGTGGTGGCCGGGCCAGACGCCGGTCTCGGTGCACTCGGCGTACTTCTCAATGGCCCGTCGGTTCTTCTGCCGCCCGCGGCGGATGTCGTCGCGGGGAAGCTGGATGACGCTGATCAGGTACGGGGCGGTCTTTTCCTGGAACACGAAGACCATCTGGGTGTCGTCGTCGCCCAGGTCCAGGGCGATGGCTCCGTCGATGTACCAAGCGCCCTGCTGGTGGTAGCCGTAGGTGGCCAGCGTTCGGGGTATGGCGGTCAGGCTGGCGTCGGTGGTGGTCTTGTAGTCGGTGAGGATGAGCCGGCCGCCGACGCGACGGGTCTTGGTCCAGTCGACGAGCGCCCGGCGGGTAATGCCGGTCGGGCCGTCGGTCCAGAACAGGGCCTGCTCGGCGATGCCCTCGCCGGGAGTGAAGAGCGGTCCGGCGATGGGGTGCTGGCGGATGGCCGCGGCCATGGCCTGCACCTGCTCGTACTCCTTGGTGAGGAGCGGCGTCTTCTTGTCGAAGCGGGCGGCGTCGCGGTCGGTCTGGGCCGCCTTGGTCTTGTAGTCGGAGTGCTTGATCTCGACGATGTCTGCGCCTTCGCCGAGGACGAGACGGTGGGCGGCGTGGCCGAGATCGAAGATGCGCTTGGGGGCCTGGCTGTGGTCCTGCTCGTGCCGGTAGATCGCGGGGCTGCGATCGAGGAGCTTGCGGGCGCCGGAGGAGGAGAGGCTTCCGCCGGGGACCGGGTCGGCGTGGTACTCCTCGGCGGTCATCGGGTAGACGCCGGGCTCGGTGACGACGAGCGTCTCGGTGGTCGCGGTCACGGTCGCTCCCAGTTGAAGGTGTAGTAGCGGCGGGCCGGGTCGTCGTGCCGGATCAGCCGGCCGCTGGCTTCGAGGTCTTTGAGATCGCGGCGGATAGTGGCTCGCCAGATGTGAGTGGGGAGGGCCTCGCGGTACAGGGCCTTGACCCGGCCGACGGTCCACTCGCCGCCTTGGATGCGGATCATGAAGAGAAGGAACTCGCGGGTTTTCTCCCTCTTCCAGGGCAGGCAGCCTTCGCAGCGCCATCCGTTGTTGCCGCAGTAGGAGTGCGGTCCGTCCGTGTCCTTGCAGCGCTGGCAGGTGATGGTCATCTGGTCCTCGTTGAGGGTGTGGCGGGCCGCGGGCGGGCGGTGGTGCCCGTCCGTGGCGGTGGTTGGTGGCCGGGTCCGCGGTCCGAGGGGATGCGCGGGCCCGGCGGTCTAGAGGAGGCCGGCTTCGGCTGCGGCGGAGAGCCGCATCGGCACGTACACCGGCGGGCTGGTGCTCGTGGAGACGATCGGGATGGGCTGCGTCTCCGCGACCGCAGGGTGCGCGGTCAGGTCGTGGACCTTGCGACTGTTGGCGAGCTGCGACCGGAGCGCGGCCACCTCCCGCTCGAGGGCATCGGCGCGCTGCGTGGCCTCGGCCGCCCGGAGCTCTGCGTCTCCGAGCCGACTGGCCTTCGCGTTCGCCGCGTCCCGGGCGGTGGTGGCCTCGATGTACCGACGGGACAGGTCCCCGTACCGGACCGCGCTCTCGGCCAACGCCTCCCGCAGCCGGCGGACCTCGTCGACCGCGCGGTGCAGGCCCAACGGACGGGCTATGTCGAGGAGGCTCACCAGGTCCTGCCGATCTCGTGCAGCTCGCCGGTCCGGGCGCGCACCTCGGCCAACGTGAACTGTCCACCCGAGGGATGGACGTAGCCGATCCACTCCTCTCCGTCCGACGTGACGCTGCCATCCACCCAGACCGAGCCTTCTCCGTCGAGGTAAAGCCGGCGTCGCCTGTCATCCGGGGCGTCCTCCCTCTGGCCAGAGGCGGCCTGGATGACCGTGGCCGGGGTGAACTTCCCGTCGGACGCGGTGCCGTCGGAATCCGCTTCCCTGCACAGGTCAAACACGGCGTTGAGGCAGCGGTTGAGGTAGGCCATCTCCTCGCGGAGGGTGGGCTCCTTGCCGACATACTTGTCGAGTTCGGCACGCAGCCGCGCGAGTTCGTCGCTCATGCGGGGACTCCTGCCTGGTCGTCGCTGAGGTCGACCTCGTCGGCGAGGAGTCCGGCGATCTGCTCGTCACGCTCGACGAGCGTGGTGGCCAGGTCGTCGACTCGGCGCTCGGCGATCTCCAACTTGATGCGGGCTTCGACCAGCTCAGCGGCCGTCTCCGGGGACTGGAGCAACCCAGCCGCATCCAGGGCGATGGCCAGCGTCACCGCGACCGTGGACTTCTTCTCCGCAGCGCAGATGACCTGCGCCGCTGCGGCGATCGACTTGGTGTTCATGCCGCTTCCCCCCAGTTCGTGGCCCGCTGCCGGGCGATGTGCTGATCGACCTGGTACGCGCTGAGGACGTTCTCCGACCAGTTGGCGGGCGGCCCGAACAGCTCCTGGAACTCGGAGTCGGCCTTCGCCAGAGCGGCCTGCACCACGTCCTCCTGGCGGACCTCCACCGGGGCGCTCACGACTGGCCTCCGAGGCTGAGGTACGGGCTGTACGGGACGGCCGGGTCGTCGACCTGGTGATGCCACTCGAGGTCGAGGCCATGCCTCACGTAGTCACTGGGAGCCACCTGCAGCTCGGCGGCGACCGCGGCCAGGTGCTCGGCCGCAGCGGCCTGACGGGCCAACTCCTCCGGCGACGGCGTGTACCCGGAGCTCGGCTGGGTCTTGCGGATCGCAGCCATCAGTTCCGGCAGCGGACGATCCAGATCGGCGATCGTGCGAGGCGTCGGCGTGGTCATGACAGCACCGCCGTCGACTGCCGCAGCGCCACACTGGACAGGACCTTGTCGGCCGCCGCGTGCTGGGCGAGGAGCGTCTCGCGGTCACCCTGATCCTCGACGGACAGGACCGGGCCACGGAAGCGCCACATCTCGGCGTCGATCCGGTCCAGCGTGCTGGCCGCGCGGATCTGCTCGGTCGGACGCTGAGCCGCCGAGAACCGGCGAACCGCATCCGACGTAGGCGCCGGGGTCTGCGGCTTCGGGAGGAAGCTCATCGGGCACCGCCGAGCGGGGCGAAGGTGAACGACGCGACCAGTCGGCCGTCCTGCGCGGCTAGGCCGCGGTCCTCGCCGTCGGCGATGCTCACGTCCAGCGGGCCCGGGATGGCGCGCTGCAGGTACTGCTCGACGGACTCGCCGATCTCCTTGGCAACGACCGTCAGCGGGTCCATCGCGGTGGAGGGATCGAACGTGACCAGAAGGATCTGAGATGATCGGGACATCGGGTCCTCTTCCTCTTGCAGGTAGATGCGAGAGACGTAGGTGGATCTCGTAGGCCCTGACTTGCCGGTTCCTGCCAGGTCACCGGCGGTCGGGGCCGCATAGCTCTCAGCCCGTGGGGCGGAGCTGCTTGTCAACGGCCGGCTTGGCGGTGCGAGTCGAGGGACGCTTGCGGGTCGCTGTGCGTCGACGGCCGCGAGTCTCCGGCTTGTTCCGGTTCAGCTCCTGGATCTCGGCCAGGTCGGACTCCGTGAACTTCAGGACCCCAGCCATGCGGTGGCAGGGCCATCCCTGCAGGTTGACTCCGTCGCGAAGCCACTTCTCGCCCTTCTTGCTGGGCTTGCCGTGCTTGTCGACCTCGTCTTCCTCGCGGAGCTGCAGCTTCACTGCGGCTTCCGAGACCGTGTAGGTGTTCTCCACGATCTTGAGAGCGGGCGCCTTCGTGGCGGCCATGTCACTCCTTGCTGGGCTCGTCCTCTTGGTCGAGGAGGCTGTCGTCGGTCACTCGGAGGGCAGTGCGGAGCGCCGCGTATATGGGGGGTCTGGGGTGGCGCCGGTGACCGAGTTCGAGCTGGTCCAGGTACGGCCTGCTGATCCCGGCGGCGGCGGCACACTCGGTCAGTCCCATACCGAGTTCCTTGCGGCGTGTGCGGATTGCCGCCCCGTTCACCTGGTAGGTGGCTGGGGGTCTTTCCATGCCTTGAATCTAGACTTGTCATCCAGTCACGTCTAGAAGAACTGGGGAGTAACTTCTAAAAATCTCTAAACAGATCGAATCGCAAGGGCATCTATGGGCAGATTCCGGCCGCACCCACAGCCGTTTCTAGCGGTAGCTAGAGGTAGCTGGGATGATGGGCCCCATGGCTGCAGCTATCGAGACCCCCACTGACCAGCAGACCCTCCTCGGCGTGCTGGTCAGACAGCGCCGCGTAGCGCTCGGGTACACGCAGGCGCAGGGCTCCAAAGCCTGCGATCTGTCCGGGCAGACCTACTGGAACGTCGAGCACGGGCGACCGGCCAGCGCTACGACCTACGCGAAGGTCGAGCACGGATACGGCATGCGCGCTGGCTCCTGCCAGGCAGTCCTCGACGGCGCGGACTCCATCACCCTGGACGATGGCACTGAGCTCATCCATGGCGGGCAGATTCAGCGCGTCGAAAAGGGCCGGCTGGCCGAGGACATCCGGGCGGCCGTCAACTCAGCAGCACGCCTGACGGCACCGGACATGACCCACCGGCAGACGGAGGCCATGACCGACAAGGTTATGGAGGAGCTGCGAAGGCTCGGAACCCTTCCCGTCGACTCCTGATCTGCGCAGATTGGCGTACAACCTTTTCGCCGTTACCGTTCCGCAACGTGACGGAGCGGCGCAATGTTCAACCAAGCAGTGACCAACAGGCGTTCGATCTGTCAGGCTTTAGGGCACCTGGAGGGGTCTCCGCAAACTAGGGGGACCTATGAGCACTGTCATCGAACTCGATCTCGGGGCCGGTCACGAAGCACACGCGGTCCGAGTTGAAGACAAGATGGTGTGCGTCCTGGCGCCGCAAGCGGCCACCGATGCGTGCATGCAGAAGCGCATACGGCGACTGATGCGAGGCGAGGGCGTGGACTGCAGGACGTGCCGCGGGTGCCCCGTTGGAACGTCAGAGTAGATCTGCAGTTAGACGCGGAGGGGCCGGCGGCCTGGGGTGCACGCCGGCACATCCGTCCCTACTCCAGACGACGTGAGGGGACCCCATGCCCTTTGTGGAACAGCGCGGCAACAAGTTCCGGGTCAAGTGGTGGGCCGGCGAGTACCTCGACAGCGGGAAGAAGAAGTACGAGGGCGAGTCCGGCTTCGACGACTACGACGCTGCCTACGACTACGGTCTCGACCGCGAGTATGAGGTGCGGCACGGAACCCACCTGCGCAAGAGCAGCGGCGAACTGCTCTTCAAGGACTACAGCCTGCCGATCTGGCTACCCGACCAAGACCTCCGGCCGTCGTCCCTCAAGACGTACCAGTCGATGATCAAAAGTCAGCTCAACCCGCAGTGGGGCCGGCGCCGAGTCGGCGAGATCGACATCCCCGAGTACATCGCCTGGCGAAACCAGCTGAACCAGAAGGCCGCCGCCGGCGAGCTGTCCCGCACCTACGTCACCGACGTCCTGATGGTCTTCGGGATGATGATGGCCGACGCCGTCAAGCGCTACAAACTTCGCAGCACCGTGCCGATGCCACCGGAGACACCCCGGCGAGGGAAGTACGTGAAGAAGCCGCGGAAGGTGAAGAAGCCGCTAGCCATGGCGCCGGTGTACCAGCTGGCCGTGAACGCCTACGTGGTGTGGGGCTTCACCGGCTGGGCCTACATCTGGCATGCGGCCTTTGCCGGGATGCGGCCAGCGGAGATGTACGGGCTACAGAAGGACTTCTCCGCCCCCAGCTGGCCGGCGAGCGAGCCCGACAAGAAGAAGCGGCAGGACGCCGTCGAGCGGTACGACAAGACGCCCGCCACTCGCGTCGAGTACCAGCACCAGTGGGTCGAAGGACAGATGGCGCTGGTCGACCCCAAGTACGACTCCCACCGGACGCTCGTGCTGCCGCCGTTCCTTGCCGAGCTCCACCAAGAGCAGGCTGCTTCGCACACCTCGCCGTGGCTGTTCCCCGCGATGAACGGCGGTCCGCTGCTGGGGACGCGGTTCGAGCAGAGCTACTGGCACCCGATCCGGGACGGTTCGCCAGCCCGGGAGGCGCGGCGGGACTTCTCGCGGCCTGCTATCCCTCCTGTGAAGGAGTTCTCGGCGCTCCCCATCTACCGGCTGCGGCACTGGATGAAGGAGTGTCTCGACGAGGAGGGCCACTCGGAGGTCGCCGTCGAGACGCGGATGGGCCACGAGCTGGCGGGCGTGAAGGGGCTGTACAGCAACCTGACGCTGAAGATGGAGGCCGATATCATGGAGTCGCAGCAAGAACGGTGGGACCAGTTCCATCGCGCTGCGGGCGGTCTCTGGATGCCCCCGTTTCCCAGTTCTCTCCCAGTTGATCTTGACGGGCTGGATGAACCGCAGATCAACGGCACTGAGCGGCTACCGCTCTACTGATGGCCAAGCTGATCAAGCAGTTCTCCGGCGAATGGGAGATGACGGCCATGGGCGAGTTTGTGAAGTCGCGCACAGTGCGGGGCATGGTCAAACCGGCCGCGCAGGCACTCTGAGCAGGTGGGCGGGCACATGGAGCGACGGAGGCCCTCCCCGGGTGATCTGTTCCACCCTTAATACGGAGGTGGCTGTCAGTGCCCGCCCGTAGCCTTGGAACCATGCACCAGACACTCCAGCCCGCGGGCCCCGCGCGCCCGTCCGCCGCCGAGGCGAACGAGGCGATCCGGCAGCTCGTCGAGAGCCGGGTGGACGGCGAGTGGCCCTCCGAGGCGTACGAATTCCTCCTCGAGGAGTGGGCCGCGGCCAGCCGCGCCGAAGCTCAGTAAACGAACAGACGAACAGGTGGGACAACGAGAAGAGCCGCGGGGCCCCACGGCCCGGCGGCTCTTCTCATGTCCACCGCTCCCAGGTCAGCGCCGGCGCCGCCACGGCCCCGTGACGGCCAGCATGATGCCCGGGTCCTGGATGCTGACGAACAGCGTCCGCCCGTCCGGCGAGAAGCAGACGCCCGCGAACTCCGAGTACTCCGGCTCCTCGGCCGTCCCCGTGTTCATCTCGTTGCGGGCCAGCGGGTACGTGCGCCCCGACTCGGTCGCACCGAACAGGTGCTGCAGCCCCGACCCGTCCTCGGCGATGATCACACCGCCGTACGGGGAGACCGTGATGTTGTCGGGACCGTCGTACCCGCCCTCCACCGACGGGTCGGCGTTCACCCCGAGCAGGACCTGCAGCCGCACCGTGCGCCGCTTGGGGTCGTAGAACCACACCTGGCCGTCGTGGGCCGCACCCGGGCTCTCCTCACGGGCGTAGGAGGACACGAAGTAGGCGCCGCCGTCGGCCCACCACATGCCCTCCAGCTTGCGCCCGCGGGTCACGGCCGCCGCGCCGAACTGCTTGCGCACCGCCACGGTGCGCCCGTCGCGGTCCGGGACCGGCACCCAGTCCACCCCGTAGGTGGTCCCGATCTTCGTCGCCCGCGAGAGGTCGTCGACGAACAGCCCCGAGCTGTCGAAGCACTTGGCGGCCGCCAGCACACCGGCGTCGTCGGCGAGCGTACGGAGCTTGCCGCGCCCGTGCCGGAAGCCGCTCGGCGGGGTCCAGCGGAAGAGCAGCCCGTTGGGGTTGGAGGCGTCCTCGGTGAGGTAGGCGTGGCCCTGCCGCGGGTCGATGACCACGGCCTCGTGGTCGTAGCGTCCGAACGCCTTGACCGGCTTGGGGTCGAGGTTGGCACGGCGGTCGTGCGGGTCGACCTCGAAGACGTAGCCGTGGTCCTTGGTCATCCCGTTCTTGCCGGCGAGGTCCGAGTTCTCCTCGCAGGTCAGCCAGGTGTCCCAGGGAGTGGAGCCGCCCGCGCAGTTGGTCGACGTACCGGAGATGCCCACCCATTCGGCGACCTCGCCGCCGCGCCGGACCTCGACGACCGTGCAGCCGCCCGCCGCGGCCGGGTCGTAGACGAGGCCCTCGGCGAGCGGGACGGGGTGCGTCCAGTTGGTGCGCGGGCCCTTCAGCTCGTGGTTGTTGACGAGGAGGGTGACGCCCCGGTGGCCTTCGAAGGCGGCCGTGCCGTCGTGGTTGGACGGGGTGCTCTCACCCGAGTCGAGCGTGGTGACACCGCTGTGCGTGATCACGCGGTACGTGAATCCGGCGGGGAGGGCCAGGATGCCGGCCGGGTCGGGCACGAGCGGTCCGTAGCCGGGGCCGTGGCCGTGGCCGCCCCGACCCGTTTCCCGGTCGGTGTCCAGCCGCGCGCCGTCGTCCGCGGCGAGGGCCCCGGGGGCGGTGGCGAGTGCGCCGACCGTTCCGGTGAGCGCGACGCCCGCACCCGCGAGTGCGGTGCGGGCGGTGAAATCTCTACGGCTGAGCGGCATCGGGTCTCCAGGGGTGGGGAGGTGGTGCGCCTGTCGTGCGGTCGTCGGCGCACACGCTCCCGCCCGCACGTGAACGCCGACTGAACTACCCGGGAAAACGAATCGACCCTTGCCCGGTGTCCGCGTTGGCCGAGTCCCTTTCGGGAACGGCTGGTTCCCCATGCCTCATACGCCCCGGGAGCGCGCCTTGAACGCGGCCTTCCGGGCCTCCTTGGCGGCCTTCTTGTCGGGGTGCAGCCGCCCCATCGCCTCCAGCACGTGGGCCGTCGCCGGGTGGTCCACCCGCCAGGCCTGCTCGAAGAACCCGGCGTGATGGGCGGTCAGCGATTCGATCAGGAGCGGCAGCTCCGCCTCGGCGCCCTCCCCACCCTCGGCTCCGCCGCCGCTCCCGACACCCGTGGCGAGCTGCGCCGCGATCGTGTCGACCGTCAGCCAGAACACCATCTCCTCGTCCGGCGCCGGTACGTCGGCCACCCCGCGCTCGGCCAGCCAGACCCGGGCGAGCCCCCCGAGCTCCGCGTCGTCCAGCACCGCGCGGACGGCCGGCTCGGCCTCCGCTCCGGTCGGCGCGAGGGCCTGCTGGCAGCGCAGCCGGCGCAGCGGGGCGCCCGCGTCGGCGCCGCGCGCGGCGGTGAGCAGTTCCGCGACGGCCTCGGGCACGGGGCGGCCGGCCAGCCACTGTTCGATCTCGGCCTGGGCGGCGGCCTCGGAGTAGTGGGAGACCACGTCGAGCAGGACGTCCGCGCCCTTGTCGGCCAGTTCGCCGACGGCCGGGGCCTCGACGCCCGCCTCCAGCATGCGCGCCCGGATCCCGTACAGCCCGAGCGGGGTCAGCCGTACCAGCCCGTACCGGGAGACGTCCTCCTCGTCGAGGGCGGCGCCCGCTCCCCCGCTCGCGAGGAACTCCTCGTCCTCGGCCTCCGCCATCAGCTCCTCGTCGACGGGGCGGAACTCGACCAGCCCGATCGGCTCCAACTGCCGGAACTGGTCGTCGAGGCGCATCATCGCGTCCGAGACAGCCTCCAGTACGGCGTCGGTGGGTTCTCCCATGTCGTCCGGCACCACCATCGAGGCGGCGAGCACCGGGAGCGGCACGGGGCCGTCGGCCGTGCCGCCTTCGGCGACGGCGAGCAGGTAGAGGTTGGCGAGGACCCCGTCGAGGAAGTCGGCCTCGCGGCCCGGGTTCCAGTCGAGCTGGGAGAAGTCGATCTCGCCACCCGAGTCGAGGGCGTCCACCAGGTCGTCCAGGGCGGGCACCGCCGCGTCCGCGAGGACGGTGTCCAGGGCGGCCAGCCACAGGTCGAGCACGTCGCCGGGGGTTCCGCCGGTCACCAGTGCCAGGTCCTCGCCGGGTTCGGCGGTGCCGAACTCCTGCTCGTCCCAGGCCGCTTCCCCGTCGGCGGAGAGGTGCTCCTCCGGTTCGGTGACGTCCACGAGGCCGGTGTCGACGGCCACCCGCCAGGCCTGGCTCGCGTGGGCGGCGGAGTCCTCGTCGGCGGGGTCTAGCCCCAGCAGGGCCACGGCCTCGGGCAGTTGCTCGGCGGCGAGTTCGCCTCCGGTGTCCACCCGGGTGTCCGGCCCGGCCCAGCGGGCCAGGCGCACGGCGCGGGCGAACAGCGGGGCGGCCAGGGCGTCGCGGGCCAGTTCCGCGTCGGGGAGCAGCCGTACCGGCGGCAGCGTGGGGTGCGAGTCTGCGGACATGGGGCGGTTCTCCTCGCGGACACGGGTTGTTCGGGTACCGGTGGTTCGGGTCGGGGTCGTACGGCGCCCCAGAGTAGACGCATTTCGGGCGCCCCCGGCGGCCGATCCCCTTTGGTTCATCCCACAGTCAACCCACGTCTTCCCTGTAGGGCTTGACAACTTTGCCGGCCACGAAGGAAATTGACGCGCGTAGATATCTGCTTCCTCCTCCACACACCGGAGTTCCCGCCCATGCGCTCCTCGCATCCCCGTTCCGCCGCCGTCGCGGCCCTCGTCGCCACCGCGCTGGCCACCGGCCTGCTCGCGGGCACCGCCGACGCGGCCGAAGGCGCCGCGTCCGCCGATCCGATACGCATCCACGACATCCAGGGCACCACCCGGATATCCCCGCTGGTCGGCAAGCAGGTCGCCGGTGTCGCGGGCGTCGTCACGGGCGTCCGTACATACGGTTCGCGCGGCTTCTGGATCCAGTCCGCCGGCGCCGACACCGACGACGACGACGCCACCAGCGAGGGCGTGTTCGTCTTCACCAGCTCGGTCCCGACCGTCGCCGTCGGCGACGCCGTCACGGTCTCCGGCCTGGTCGGCGAGTACATCCCCGGCGGCGTCTCCTCCGGCAACCAGTCGGTCACCCAGATCTCCAAGCCCGTCGTGACCGTGGTCTCCTCCGGCAACGCGCTGCCCGCGGCCACCGCCGTCAACGAGTACTCGGTCCCCTGCGCGTACGCCCCGGAGGGCGACCCGGCCGCCGCCGGCAGCGTCAACGGCCTGACCCTGGAGCCCTCGCGCTTCGCCCTGGACTACTACGAGTCCCTGGAGGGCATGAACATCGCCATCGGCACCTCGCGCGTGGTCGGCGCCACCGACCCGTACGCGGAGCTGTGGGTGACGGTGAAGGGCTGGGAGAACAACACCAGGCGCGGCGGCACGGTCTACGGTTCGTACGACTCCCAGAACACCGGCCGCCTCCAGATCCAGCAGCTCGCGCCCCTCGCGCAGCAGCCGTTCCCGGTGGCCAACGTCGGCGACAAGCTGACCGGCCCCACCGAAGGCCCGCTGGACTTCAACCAGTTCGGCGGCTACACCCTGGTGGCCCGCACCCTCGGCACGGTCACGGCGGGCACCCTCGCCCCGGAGAAGACCAAGCCGCAGGCCGAGAAGGAACTCGCGGTGGCCACGTACAACGTCGAGAACCTCGACCCGTCCGACCCGCAGGAGAAGTTCGACAACCTGGCGAAGGCGGTCGTCGAGAACCTCGCCTCCCCCGACATCCTCGCCCTGGAGGAGATCCAGGACGACAACGGCGCCAAGAACGACGGCACCGTCTCGGCCGAGGCCACGCTGACGAAGTTCACCACGGCGATCGCGGCCGCGGGCGGCCCGGCGTACCAGTGGCGCACGATCAATCCGGAGGACAAGAAGGACGGCGGCGAGCCCGGCGGCAACATCCGCCAGGTGTTCCTCTTCAACCCGGCGCGGGTCTCCTTCACCGAGCGCGCCCCGGGCGACGCGGTGACGGCGACCGGTGTGGTCAAGGAGAACGGCAAGGCCGCCCTGACCCACTCCCCGGGCCGCATCGACCCGGCGAACCCGGCGTGGGTGGACAGCCGCAAGCCGCTGGCCGGCGAGTTCGTCTTCCGCGGCAAGACGGTCTTCGTGATCGCCAACCACTTCGGCTCGAAGGGCGGCGACCAGGGCCTGACCTCCTCGAACCAGCCTCCGGTGCGCTCCTCCGAGGCCAAGCGGCTGCTGCAGGCGCAGGCCGTGAACGGCTTCGTGAAGGACATCCTGGCGGTGGAGAAGAAGGCCGCGGTCCTCGTGGTCGGCGACATCAACGACTTCGAGTTCTCGGACACGACGAAGGCGCTGGAGGACGGCGGGGCGCTGTACGCGGCGATCAATTCGCTGCCGAGGTCGGAGCGTTACTCGTACGTCTACCAGGGCAACTCGCAGGTCCTCGACCAGATCCTGACGAGCCCGGGCATCAAGCAGTTCAGCTACGACAGCGTGCACATCAACGCGGAGTTCGCGAACCAGAACAGCGACCACGACCCGCAGGTCCTGCGCTTCCGCCCGTAGCGGCGGCGCCGAAGGGGCCGGGCCGCATCGCCGCCCGGCCCCTTTGGCATGATCCCGGCATGATCTTCCGCACCGCGACGCGTCAGGACCTGCCCGCCGTACTCGCCCTGCTGGCCCAGTCCGCCGACACGGCCCCGGCCGCGGCCGCGGCGCCGGCCCCCGAGCCGGTCTCCGAGGCCCACGAGCTGGCCTTCGCCGCGATCGAGGCGGACCCGCGCAACGAGATGCTGGTCCTGGAGGACGCCGGGGTTCTCGTCGGCTGCCTGCAGCTGACGTACATCCCCGGCCTCGGCCAGGGCGGGCGGGAGCGGGCCCTCGTGGAGGCCGTACGGATCCGCGCGGACCGGCGGGGCGGGGGGCTCGGGGCCCGCCTGATGGAGCTGGCGGCGGACCGCGCCCGCGGGCGCGGCTGCGGCCTGATGCAGCTCACCAGCAACAAGCGGCGCACCGCCGCGCACCGCTTCTACGAGCGGCTGGGCTACGCCCGGAGCCACGAGGGCTTCAAGCTGCCGCTGGCCTGACCGGGACGGACGGGACCCGAGGACGGGACCTTTGGCCCTGGCGTGACGCTCAGCACACCCCTACCCATTCGGGCGGTTCTGGTGTTGAGTGTCTCCACGCCCGATCTTGTACCGCACTCCAGCACTCCTTTGGAGGACCGCGTGTTCCCCTCCATCTCCCTCGCTCAGGAAATCGGCATCGCCGTCCTGCTCGTGGCCGCCGCCGTCTGGCTGATCGGCCTCGGCCACATGCTGTGGGACAGCCGTTTCCACCACCCGGAGCCAGGCACCTTCGAAGGGCTCTCGGTCATCCCGGCCCAGCGCGGCACCTCCGTCCACCCGATGGAGTCGGTGGAACTGACCGAGGCGGAGCAGCAGGCCTTCGCCGGCCTGGTTCGCACCATCCCGCTGCGCTGACCCCTCCGCGCGGAACCACGTAGTGGAGCGCCCTCCCCCGCTCGGGGCGGGAGGGCGCTCACCACGCACGGTGCCCTCCCACCCCGACGGGGTGGGAGGGCACCGGTACGACGGGACCGCGGTCGGTCAGTTGTGGCTGTGGAGGACCTCGTTCAGGCCGCCCCAGGCCGCCTTGTACGGGCGGGCCTCGACGGCGCCGGTGACCGAGTTGCGGCGGAAGAGGATGTTGTTGGCGCCCGAGAGCTCCAGGGCCTTGACGACCTGGCCGTCCGGCAGCGTGACGCGGGTGCCCGCGGTCACGTACAGGCCGGCCTCGACGACGCACTCGTCGCCCAGCGCGATGCCGACGCCCGCCTCGGCGCCGATCAGGGTGCGCTCGCCGATCGAGATGATCTGCTTGCCGCCGCCCGACAGGGTGCCCATGGTGGACGCACCGCCGCCGATGTCGGAGCCGTCGCCGACCACGACGCCCGCCGAGATGCGGCCCTCGACCATGGAGGTGCCCAGGGTGCCGGCGTTGAAGTTGACGAAGCCCTCGTGCATGACGGTGGTGCCCTCGGCGAGGTGCGCGCCGAGGCGGACCCGGTCCGCGTCGGCGATGCGCACGCCCTTGGGGGCGACGTAGTCCGTCATCCGCGGGAACTTGTCGATCGAGGTGACCTGGAGGTGCAGGCCCTCGGCGCGGGCGTTCAGGCGGACGGTCTCGACCTGGTCGATCGCGACCGGGCCGAGCGAGGTCCAGGCGACGTTGGCCAGCAGGCCGAAGACGCCGTCCAGGTTCTGGCCGTGCGGCTTGACCAGGCGGTGGCTGAGCAGGTGCAGGCGCAGGTACGCGTCGTGCGCGTCCAGCGGCTTGTCCTCCAGGGAGGCGATCACGGTGCGGACCGCTACGACCTCGACGCCGCGGACCGCGTCCTGGCGGATCGCCTTGGGCGCGGTGGCGCCCAGCAGCTCCACGGCCTGTTCGGCGGTGAGGCGCTCGGTGCCGGCCGGGCCGGGCTCGGCGACCAGCTGGGGGGCGGGGAACCAGGTGTCGAGGACGGTGCCGTCGGCGGTGATGGTGGCAAGTCCGGCGGCGACGGCGCCGGTGGTACGCGTAGCAGTCATGCCCGAAACCTAACCGGCGACGGCCCGCGGTCGCGAACCGGTCTCATGTGCCGGGCGCGGGTCGTGTCGCACCGGGTCTTCCACGGGCCAAAGCACCGGCTCCCCCACCGCGGGGACCCCCACCGCGGGCTCCCGCACCGGGTGCGCCGCCGGCCCGGGTCGCGGCTCCCCTCCCCGCGCCACCCGCGCCGACATCCACAGCACCGCCCCGCCCGCCAGCGCCGCCAGCCCCGCGCACAGCGGCCACAGCAGCCCGGGCGCCGCGGAGTACAGGGCCCCGCCGAGCGGCCCGCCGAGTACGACGCCACTGACCGAGACCCCGGCGTACAGGCTCTGGAACAGCCCGATGGCGTGCGCGGGCGCCTGGTCGGCGACGTAGGCGGTGGCCGGGGTCTTGTAGAGGATCTCCCCGAGGCTCAGCAGCAGCATCATCACCACGGCGGCCGCGATCCCGGTCCCGAGCAGCAGCGCCCCGTACCCGGCGCCGACGAGCAGCAGCCCGACGCCGATGACGCGCAGCGGCGGGCGGGCGCGCAGGGCGACGGCGGCCGGCAGCTCCAGGAGGAGGATCACGGCGCCGTTGAGGGCGATGATCAGCCCGTAGGCACCGGTGTCCAGCCCGTGGTCCGCGAGGTAGAGCGGGAAGGTCGAGTACTGCTGGCGGTAGATCACGTCGACGACGAAAACCGCGGCCAGCATGACGAGGACGGCGGGCCTGGCCCGGAGCTCCCCCCATACGCCGCGGCCCAGACCCCCGTCCGGGGCCGCGGCGGGGGTGTTCGCGGCGCCCCGCGCGGGAACGACGCGGGCGGTCCACACGGCGAAGACGAGCGTGCCTATGCCGTCGGCGACGAAGAGCCAGTCGTAGGAGACGCCGGTCGCGATCAGCGCGCCGAGCGGCGCACCGACGGTGAAGCCGCCGTTGGAGACGCAGCGGACGACGGCGAAGGACTGGCGGCGCGCGCCCTCGGGGACGATCACCGCGACGAGCGCCGCGTTGGCGGAGCGGATCGCCCCGATGGCGTACTGGGCCGGCGGCAGGGCCGCGTAGAGCACGGCGGTGGGCAGCACCGGCAGGAGGACCAGGGCGCCGCCGGCGAGGGCGGAGGCGATGAGCAGGACGCGGCGGTGGCCGTAGCGGTCGCCGAAGCCGCCGCCCGTGAAGTTCCCGGCGACCAGGCCGATGCCGCCGATTCCCGTGATCAGGCCCGCCTCGGCGACGGAGAGTCCGCGCGGGCCGGTCAGGTACACGAAGACGAAGACGAAGGTGAAGCTGGACACGGCGTTGACGAACACGCCCGGCGAGAGCAGCCAGACCGCTCTCGGCACCTCTTTGAACCCTTGCAGCAGCACCCGCAGCATTCTTCTGGCCCCCGAGTTAGTTCCCTTTGGGAACGGACTATGCCAGCATGACAACCTCGGGTCAACGGACAGAAGGAGTGCCCATGGCCCAGCGCACGCACCTCGACGACGCGGACTGCTCCATCGCCCAGGCCCTCGACGTCGTGGGCGACTGGTGGACGCTGCTGATCGTGCGCGACGCCGCGCGCGGCGTGCACCGCTTCGACGAGTTCCAGCGCGAACTGGGCATGTCCCGCAAGGTCCTGACGGAACGGCTGAAGCTGCTCGTCGAGGCGGGCGTGCTGACCCGCGAGCCGTATCAGGAGCGGCCGGTGCGCCACGCGTACCGGCTCACCCCGCGCGGGCGCGGGCTGCTGCCGGTCCTGGTCGCCCTCCAGGACTGGGGGGACACCTGGATCCTGGGCGAAGGGGAGCTGACGGCGACGACACGGGAGACGTCACGGGAGGCGGTACGCGTGCACGCGCTGCGCGGCACCCGGCTGCCGGAGCTGTCGCTGCCGGACCTCGCCGGCGAGCTCCGCGACCCGGTGGCGGACACCCCGTTCACGGTCCTGTACTGCTTCCCGGGCGCCTTCGTCCGGTCCGAGTCCTACCCGCCGGGGTGGGCCGGGATCCCCGGGGCGCGGGGGTGCACCCTCGAATCGTGCACCTACCGGGACCGGCTCGGGGAGTTCACCGCGGCGGGCGCGACGGTGATCGGGGTGTCCACGCAGCGGCCGGACGAGCAGCGGGAGTTCGCCGAGGCCGAGGGCCTCCGCTTCCCCCTCCTCTCCGACGCGGAGCTCGGCCTCGTGACGGCGTTGCGGCTGCCGACGTTCCGGGCGGGGGGCATCAGCCGGCTGAAGCGCCTGACGCTGGTCGTGGACCGCGACCGGACCGTCCGCGAGGTCCTCTACCCGGTGCGGGACATCGAGGCGAGCGTGGCCGCCGCCCTCGCGGCGATCCGCGGCGTGTAGACCCGGGGCCATCAGGGCTCGCCGCCGTCAGGGCCGCAGCACCCGTCGCAGGATCTCGTAGGCGTACGCCTCGTCGTACGCCGTCCCCGTCAGCAGCACCTGCAGGCTGATCCCGTCCAGCACCGCCACCAGCGCCCGCGCCGTGGCCGGATCCGTCCGCGCGGACAGCGCCGCGGAGACGGCCTCGCACCACTCCGCCGCCACGGGACGCAGCGCGGGGCGGCGCAGGGCGGCCAGGTACAGCTCGTACTCCAGCTCCGCCCGCGCCCGGTCCGCCCCCAGGAACTCGCCCAGCAGCACGGCCAGGGCGCCCGCCAGGTCCGCGCCCGGATCGGCCAGCGCCGCGGAGTCCGCCACCGCCCGGGCGAAGCCCTCGTTGGCCTGCCGCAGCGCCGCCACCAGCAGGTCGTCCAGGGTCTTGAAGTGGTACGTGGTGGAGCCGAGCGGTACGTCGGCCTCCGCGGCCACGCTGCGGTGGCTGAGCCCCGCGATGCCCCGGGCGCCCACCACCCGGATCGCCGCGTCGATGATCCGGTCCCGCCGGTCGGGGTCGTAGCGGCGCACCGATCCGGCCATCAGCGGTCGGCTCCCGTCACGGCGGCGGGCCCCGTCACGGCGGCGGCGGGCGACTGGCAGGGCATGCGTACGACAGTACACACGGCCGCGGCGCTCGGGACGGTCCGCGCGATCAGTGCGCCGTCCCTCCGAGGTTCAGCAGCACGACCCCGGCGATCACCAGGGCGATGCCGCCGATCTTCGCGGCCGTCGCCGCCTCCCCCATGAAGATCATGCCGATCGCGGCGATCGCGGCCGTGCCGACGCCGGCCCAGATCGCGTACGCGGTCCCGACCGACATCGACTTCAGCGTCTGCGCGAGCAGCGTGAAGGCGATGACGTAGCCCACCAGCGTGATCAGCGAGGGCCACAGCTTCGTGAAGCCCTCGCTGAACTTCATGGCGGTGGTGCCGGCGACCTCGGCGACGATGGCGGCGGCGAGCAGTATGTAGGGCATGCGTACGACTGTACACAGCGTTATGGACGACCGTACATATCAGCGTGTCCCCGGGACTTCCCCGGTCCCGGCGGCTACGGTGTCCGCGCCGCGGCACCGAGGCGCGCGCACCGGGGGACGGGAGATCCGCATGGCCCAGCACGAGGCCCCGCACGGGACCCAACACGAGCCGCAGCACGAGTCGCCGTACGAGTCACGGCACGGCACGCGCGAGTCGTCCCGGCAGTGGACCCCCTGGGGCGGCGGCTGGCTGCCCCCGCAGCCTCCCCGGCCCGGGGTGATACCCCTGCGGCCGCTCACCTCCGGCGAGATACTCGGCGGCGCCTTCGCCGCCCTCGCCCGGTACGGGGTCCGCCTCGCCACCGCCATGCTCCTCGGCCAGCTCGGCGCACTGCTGCTGGTCGCCGCGGCCGCCCTGACCGCCCTCGCGCTGCACGCCCGGCCCGTCGCCGCCCTGATCCCCGCCGCGGCCCTGGCCACCCTGCTGACCTCCGCCCTGGCCGCCGGCCTGACCGGCGCCGTGCTCCGCCCGGCGGTACTCGGCCGCCCCGCCACCGCCCGTACGCTGCTGCGCGCCGCCCGCCCCCGCTTCGCGGCCGTCCTCGGCACCCAGCTCCTGATCCTCGGCGCCGTGGCCGGACCGGGCGCCGCCGTCCTGGCCGCCGGGCTGCCCCCGCTGCTGGCGGCCGCCACCCTGCCGGCGGCACTCGGACTCGGGGTCCTGTTCGCGCTCGCGCCCACGGTCGCGGCCTACGAGGGTCTCGGCCCACTCGGCGCCCTGCGCCGCTCGGCCCGCCTGGTGCGCGGGGCCTGGTGGCGCACGCTGGGTCTCACCGCCCTCGCCGCCGCCCTCGCCGCGGCGGCGGCGTACGCCGTCCAACTGCCCTTCGCCTTCGCCGGGGCTCTCAGCCTGATCCCCGCCGTGGACGGCGGCCTCGTCCACGCGATCCTCACCGCACTCGGCGGGATGGCCGCGCAGACGCTCCTGCTCTGCTTCCCGCAGCTCACCGCCGGCCTGCTCTACGCGGACCGGCGGATCCGCCGCGAGGACCTGGCGGCGGAGCTCACCAGGCAGTCCGGGGAGCTCAGTTCAGCGTGAACCAGGCCGCGCGGGACTTCTTCCACTCCGGGTGGGTGAGCTCCTTGGCCTCGGTGCCGTCCCCGTACAGGTCGGCGGAGCCGCTGTCGGTGATCAGCTGGACGCGGGCGCCGGGCACGCGCAGGTCGGGCACGGAGACCACGGCTTCCCAGCCGCCCGGGTCGGTGGTCGGCAGGTCGGCCCGCTTCACCGGGGCGTGGCCCGGGACGCCGTCCCACTGGTAGAGGGCGTACGGGTCGGAATTGTCGTCCGCCGCCCAGGAGCCGGCCAGGACCAGGTACTGGTCGGCGGCGTTCTTGCGGATGTCGCGGACCGCGAGCCCGCCGAGGTCCATCTCGATCGCCTCGCCGAAGACCGGCTTGGCCGCGCCGGCCACGACCTGGTCGATGTTGGTGACGGGCACGACCAGCGCCTTGCCGCCGGGCACCGCGGGTGCGAGCGGGGCGCGGAAGCCCAGGTAGGCGGTGGTGGTGGAACCCGGGGCGAACTCCAAGCCCTCCACGTTGAACCCGTCGATGCTCTTCGGGATCTTGCCGGCCGCCGTGCCCGCCGCGAAGCCGTAGCGGTTCCCGTTCGCCGTGTCCCAGGCGATCAGGTCCTCGCGCAGGCCCTCGTAGGCGGAGCCGAAGACGATCTCGGTGTCGGCGCCCGTCCCGGTCAGCCGGGTGGTGAAGACCGTGTTGCGCTCGGCCTTGTACTTGCCGTCCTTGTTGTTGCCGAGCGAGCCGGTCCAGTACACGGTGTCGCCGACCCGGGCGGCGGCCTCGATGTCGGCTTCCTTCTTGACGCCGAGCGCGGGGCCGAGGTCCCAGGTCTTCACGGGGGCGCCCGAGCGGGAACGGTCGTACAGGCGAAGCACGTTGGTCTCGTCGTCGGCCACCAGCGCGTAGCCGCCGCCGACGTCCACGGCGGCCGAGGAGTCGGCGGAGCCCGTGAGGTAGCGGGTGGAGAAGGCGCCGGTGGCCAGCCGCGCCGAAGCGGCGTAGGAGAGCGTGGCCGTGGCCGTCTTGCCGCCGCGGCCGGTCACCCGGAGCGTCAGGTCGGTGTAGCCCTGGGCCTGCGGGCGGACGGTCAGCTCGCGTTGGCCGTGCCCGGTCCGGCCGATGCGCACGTCTCCGGGCCCGGCGACCGCCGGGTTGCTGGAGGAGAGGACGTCGACCTTGAGGAAGGCGGCGGGTATCCCCTCCTGCGCGATGTCCACGGTCACGCCCGGGTCGCCGATCGCGCCGACGGCCCCGGACAGGTGCCCGGCGGAGAGCGCGATGGTCGGTTCGGCGGCGGTGTCCTGGGCGGCGTGGGCGGGCGCGGTCAGCCCTGCGGCGAGCAGGGCGGCGGCTCCGGCGGCTCCCACGGCACCGAGGCGGAGTGCCGGCGAAAGGCTAACGGTCAACGGAGGGTCCTCTCGTGTGCGGCGTCACGATGCGACGGCCGTCGAGAAGATTCGGCCACCGTGGCCAACTCCCGGTGCACGCGGCCCGTCCCCCGGGAAAACAGCGGACCCCGGCACACCCGTGCCGGGGGTCCGCTGTTCACTCGGCCGTCGGACGGCCGTCGTGCGGGGTCTTGCAGGGGCTAGGCGTCGATCAGACGTTGAAACCGAGCGCGCGCAGCTGCTCGCGGCCGTCGTCCGTGATCTTGTCCGGGCCCCACGGCGGCATCCACACCCAGTTGATGCGCAGTTCGCTGACGATGCCGTCCGTAGCCGACTTCGCCTGGTCCTCGATGACGTCCGTCAGCGGGCAGGCCGCCGAGGTGAGGGTCATGTCGAGGGTCGCGATGTTCGCGTCGTCGACGTGGATGCCGTAGATCAGGCCCAGGTTGACGACGTCGATGCCCAGCTCGGGGTCGACCACGTCGTAGAGGGCCTCGCGGACCTCTTCCTCGGTGGCCGGCTTGATGGACGCCTCGGGCGTCGCGTTCTCGGTCATGCCGTCTTCCTCTCGGCGTCGCCCAGTGCCTGGGCGGTCGCGTCCTTCCAGGCCATCCAGCTCAGCAGGGCACACTTCACCCGGGCCGGGTACTTGGAGACGCCGGCGAACGCGACCGCGTCCTCCAGCACCTCCTCCATGGCCTCGTCGGGCTCCAGCTTGCCCTTGGACTGCATCAGCTCCAGGAAGACTTCCTGGATCTTCCGCGCCTCGCCCAGCTCCTTGCCGACGAGCAGCTCGTTCAGTATCGACGCGCCGGCCTGGCTGATGGAGCAGCCCTGGCCCTCGTACGAGATGTCCGTGAGGGTCTCGCCGTCGTACTTCACGCGCAGGGTGATCTCGTCACCGCACGTCGGATTGACGTGGTGCACCTCGGCGTCGCCTTCGCGCAGGCCTCGCCCGCGCGGGTGCTTGTAGTGGTCCAGGATCAGTTCCTGGTACATCGATTCCAGCTTCACTGCGCCCTCGTCGCCTTCGTCGCTTCGTCTTATCCGAAGAAGTTCCGTACGTGCTCCAGCCCGTCGATCAGTGCGTCGACCTCGGCCGGAGAGGAGTACAGATAGAAAGACGCTCGCGTCGTCGCCGGAATTCCGTACCGGAGGCAGACGGGGCGGGCGCAGTGGTGTCCCACGCGGACCGCGATGCCCTGCTCGTCCAGTACCTGGCCGACGTCGTGCGGGTGGATGTCACCGAGCACGAAGGAGATCGCGGCGCCGCGGTCCTCGGCCGTGGTCGGGCCGATGATGCGCAGGTCCGGGACCTCCGCGAGGCGCTTGATCGCGTACTCGGTGATCGCGTGCTCGTGCGCGGCGATCTTGTCCATGCCGATCGCGGTCAGGTAGTCCACGGCCGCGCCGAGGCCGACGGCCTGGGCGATCGGGGGCGTACCGGCCTCGAACTTGTGGGGCGCCGGGGCGTAGGTCGAGGAGTGCATCGAGACGGTTTCGATCATCTCGCCGCCGCCCAGGAAGGGCGGCAGGTCCTCGAGGAGCTCCTGGCGGCCCCAGAGGACGCCGATGCCGGTCGGGCCGCACATCTTGTGGCCGGTGAAGGCCACGAAGTCGGCGCCGAGCGCCTGCACGTCGAGCGGCATGTGCGGAGCGGCCTGCGAGGCGTCGATCAGCACCAGCGCGCCGACCTCCTGCGCGCGCCGGACGATCGCCTCGGTCGGGTTGACCGTGCCCATGATGTTGGAGACCAGCGTGAAGGAGACGATCTTCGTCTTCTCCGTGATGACCTCTTCGATGTTGGACAGGTCGAGCCGGCCGTCGTCGGTGAGGCCGAACCACTTCAGCTTCGCGCCGGTGCGCTGCGAGAGCAGCTGCCACGGCACGATGTTGGAGTGGTGCTCCATCTCCGTGATGGCGATCTCGGTCTCGCGGTCGACCCGGTAGGGCTCGTCCGCCCAGCCGAGCATGTTCGCGACCAGGTTGAGCGACTCCGAGGCGTTCTTGGTGAAGATCACCTCGTTGCGGCTCGGAGCGTTGATGAAGGCGGCGACCTTGTCGCGGGCGCCCTCGTACAGCGCCGTGGCCTCCTCGGCGAGCACGTGCACGCCGCGGTGGACGTTGGCGTTGTGCTGCTCGTAGTACTCGTTCAGCGCGTCGAGCACCTGGCGCGGCTTCTGCGAAGTCGCCGCGTTGTCCAGATAAACGATCTTCTTCCCGTCGTGGACCACACGATCCAGAAGGGGGAAGTCCTTGCGGATCGCCTCGATGTCGAGGAGGCCAGGCAGCTGTGTCACGCGGTCGCGCCACCCTTCGTGCTGTAGGACTCGTAGCCTTCGGCCTCCAGCTTGTCGGCGAGCTCGGCGCCGCCGGACTCGACGATGCGGCCCTCGGAGAAGACGTGGACGAAGTCGGGCTTGATGTAGCGGAGGATCCGCGTGTAGTGCGTGATCAGCAGGGTGCCGGTGTCGCCGGTCGAGCGGACGCGGTTGACGCCCTCGGAGACCTGGCGCAGAGCGTCGACGTCGAGGCCGGAGTCGGTCTCGTCGAGGATCGCGATCTTCGGCTTGAGGAGCTCCAGCTGCAGGATCTCGTGGCGCTTCTTCTCACCGCCGGAGAAGCCCTCGTTGACGTTGCGCTCGGCGAAGGCCGTGTCCATCTGGAGCTGCTCCATCGCGGACTTGACCTCCTTCACCCAGGTACGCAGCTTCGGCGCCTCGCCGCGGATCGCGGTGGCCGAGGTGCGCAGGAAGTTGGAGACCGAGACGCCGGGGATCTCGACCGGGTACTGCATCGCGAGGAAGACGCCGGCGCGGGCGCGCTCGTCGACGGACATCTCCAGGACGTCTTCGCCGTCGAGGGTCACGGTGCCCTTGGTGATGGTGTACTTCGGGTGGCCGGCGAGGGCGTACGCGAGGGTGGACTTGCCGGAGCCGTTCGGACCCATGATGGCGTGCGTCTCACCCTGCTTGATGGTGAGGTCGACGCCCTTGAGGATCTCGCGGGCGCCGTGCTCGGCCTCGACGGAGACGTGCAGGTCGTGGATTTCAAGCGTTGCCATGGATACCTCAGGACTCCTGGGTGAGGGAGACGAGCACGTCGTCCCCTTCGATCTTTACGGGGTATACGGGGACGGGGCGCGTCGCGGGCAGGCCGGACGGCTTGCCGGTTCGCAGGTCGAAGGCCGAGCCGTGCAGCCAGCACTCGATCATGCAGTCTTCGACCTCGCCCTCCGAGAGGGAGACGTTCGCGTGCGAGCAGATGTCGTTGATCGCGAACACCTCCCCCTCGGCGCGGACGATGGACACCGGCGTGCCGTCGAGCTCGACCCTCTTGGGGGCGTTCTCCTCCAGCTCGCTCAGCGCACAGGCCTTGACGTAAGTCATCAGACGGAACCCTGGAGCTCGGTCTCGATCTTGGCCAGCAGGCGCTCCTCGATGTCGTCGACACCGATCTGCTGGACGAGCTCGGCGAAGAAGCCGCGCACGACCAGGCGGCGGGCCTCGTCGGCCGGGATGCCGCGGGACTGCAGGTAGAAGAGCTGCTCGTCGTCGAAGCGGCCGGTCGCGGAGGCGTGGCCGGCGCCGACGATCTCGCCGGTCTCGATCTCCAGGTTCGGCACCGAGTCGACCCGCGCGCCGTCCGTGAGGACGAGGTTGCGGTTCATCTCGTAGGTGTCGGTGCCCTCGGCGGTCTTCTCGATGAGCACGTCACCGATCCAGACCGCGTGGGCGTCCTGGCCCTGGAGCGCGCCCTTGTAGACCACGTGCGACTTGCAGTGCGGGGCGTCGTGCGTGACCAGGAGGCGGTGCTCCTGGTGCTGGCCGGCGTCCGTGAAGTACAGGCCGAGGAGCTCGGCCTCGCCGCCGGGGCCGGCGTAGCTGACCCGCGGGTGCAGCCGTACGACGTCGCCGCCGAAGGTGACCACGATCGACTTGAAGGTCGCGTCGCGGCCGATCAGGGCGTTGTGCTGGGAGCAGTGGACGGCGGTGTCGTCCCAGTCCTGCACGGAGACCACGGTGAGCTTGGCGCCGTCGCCGACGAGGAAGTCCACGTTGGCGGCACGCACGCCGTCACCGGTGTGGTCGATGACGATGACCGCCTCGGCGAAGGCCTTCACGTCGAAGACGGTGTGGCCGAAGGTGGTGCCGCCCTCGCCGTGCAGCGCGACGCGCACGGGCTCGGTGAGCACCGCTTCCTTGGGCACGGTCACGACCGTGGCCTTGACGAAGGACGAGAACGCCTGGGCGGCGATCCGGTCCACCGGGGTGCCGGCCTTGCCGATGCGCGCGTCGCCGCGCTCAACGGACTCGATCGTGACCACGTCGGGCGCGTCGATCTGGGCCTTCATGGTGCCGTTGGCGACCGCGGTGCCGTCGTGCAGGCCCTTGAGGCGGGCGAGCGGCGTGAAGCGCCACTCCTCCTCGCGGCCGTTGGGCACGGGGAAGTCCGCCACGTCGAAGGACGGGGGGGCACTCATCCGGGTGGCGACGGTGGACTCGGCGGCCACCGCGATCGCGCCGGCGGTGGTTGAACCCGCCGGAATGTTCTGAGCTCCAGCCATGGCTGTCGTGTTGCTCTCTTCCTTAAAGAATCTGCTGCGGGACGTCGGGCGGGCCGGGACTAACCGACCGAGCCTTCCATCTGCAGCTCGATCAGCCGGTTCAGCTCCAGCGCGTACTCCATCGGCAGCTCACGGGCGATCGGCTCGACGAAGCCGCGCACGATCATCGCCATGGCCTCGAACTCCGTCAGACCGCGGCTCATCAGGTAGAAGAGCTGGTCGTCGGAGACCTTGGAGACGGTCGCCTCGTGGCCCATGGACACGTCGTCCTCGCGGACGTCCACGTAGGGGTAGGTGTCCGAGCGGGAGATGGTGTCGACCAGGAGCGCGTCGCACAGCACGTTGGACTTGGAGCCGTGGGCGCCTTCGCCGATCTCGACCAGACCTCGGTACGAGGTGCGGCCGCCGCCACGGGCCACCGACTTCGAGACGATGTTGGAGGAGGTGTTCGGCGCCATGTGGACCATCTTGGAGCCGGCGTCCTGGTGCTGGCCCTCGCCCGCGAAGGCGATGGAGAGGGTCTCGCCCTTGGCGTGCTCGCCCATCAGGTAGACGGCCGGGTACTTCATGGTGACCTTGGAACCGATGTTGCCGTCGATCCACTCCATGGTCGCGCCCTCGTACGCCACGGCGCGCTTGGTGACCAGGTTGTAGACGTTGTTCGACCAGTTCTGGATCGTCGTGTAGCGGCAGCGGCCGCCCTTCTTCACGATGATCTCGACCACGGCGCTGTGCAGCGAGTCCGAGGAGTAGATCGGGGCGGTGCAGCCCTCGACGTAGTGGACGTAGGCGTCCTCGTCGACGATGATCAGCGTCCGCTCGAACTGGCCCATGTTCTCCGTGTTGATACGGAAGTAGGCCTGGAGCGGGATGTCCACCTTGACGCCCTTGGGGACGTAGATGAACGAGCCGCCCGACCACACGGCGGTGTTCAGCGAGGCGAACTTGTTGTCGCCGACCGGGATGACCGTGCCGAAGTACTCCTGGAAGAGCTCCGGGTGCGTCTTCAGCGCGGTGTCCGTGTCGAGGAAGATGACGCCCTGCTCCTCCAGGTCCTCACGGATCTGGTGGTAGACGACCTCGGACTCGTACTGGGCGGCGACACCGGCGACGAGGCGCTGCTTCTCCGCCTCCGGGATGCCGAGCCTGTCGTACGTGTTCTTGATGTCCTCCGGCAGGTCCTCCCAAGAAGCGGCCTGCTTCTCGGTGGAACGCACGAAGTACTTGATGTTGTCGAAGTCGATGCCCGAGAGGTCGGCACCCCAGTTGGGCATGGGCTTCTTGCCGAACAGCTTGAGGCCCTTGAGGCGGAGGTTCAGCATCCACTCCGGCTCGGACTTCTTCGCCGAGATGTCGCGGACGACCTCTTCGGACAGGCCTCGCTTGGCGACCGCGCCGGCCGCGTCGGAGTCGACCCATCCGTATTCGTAGGTGCCCAGGCCATCGAGCTCAGGGTGAGCAGTCTCCGTGGTCATGCGGGGTTCCTCCCGGCCGTACTTGCAGATACTGATGTGTCGGTCTGTGTGGCGCCTGTGGCAGCGACGCCGTTCCCACTGCGTGGAATGAACGTCGTGCACACCCCGTCGCCGTGGGCGATCGTGGCGAGACGCTGCACGTGCGTCCCGAGCAGGCGGGAGAAGACCTCGGTCTCCGCCTCGCAGAGCTGCGGGAACTGCTCGGCGACGTGCGCGACCGGGCAGTGGTGCTGGCAGAGCTGTTCACCGCTGTGCGGACCGGGAGCGCTCTTCGCCGTAGCAGCGTACCCGTCTCCGGTCAACGCCCTGGCAAGGGCCTCGGTGCGCTGCGCCGGGTCGGCCGCTTCCACGGCTTCGCGGTAGGTCTCCGCCTGCGCCGTCAGCCTGGCCTTCGCGAACGCGGCGATCGCCGCCTCGCCCTGCTCCCCGCCCCCGGCGGCCTGCCCGATCCAGCGCATGGCGTCGGCGGCGAGCGAGTCGTAGGACTGGTCGAAGGCGTCCCGACCGCAGTCGGTCAGCGCGAAGACCTTGGCGGGCCGGCCTCGGGTCCGCGCACCGTACACACGCTGCTCACGGGGTTCGACGACGTCGTCGGCGACGAGCGTGTCGAGGTGGCGGCGAACGGCGGCCTGGGTGAGGCCGAGGCGCTGGGCGAGGTCGGCGACGGTGGAGGGACCGTGGTCCAGGATCGACCGCGCGACCCGGTTGCGGGTTGACCGCTCCCCGGTCGCGAGTTCGCCCTGGGGGGCCTCGCTCATCCGTTCGCCGTATTTCACAACGCCATTGTTGCGTAATTAGTCGGGCCCCGACAAGCCGTGATGGAGGCCACTTCTGGTGGCCTCCATCACTAAGGGTTACCTTATTTATCTACGGAGCGTTAAGCGGAAGTCGACTCTCCGCCTTCGCGCAGGGCCCCGCCGGTGAACCAGTACACGGCTCCCACCAGCAATCCTCCGCCCACGATGTTCCCGGGCACGGTGAACATCAAATTACGGAAAAGATCACCGAACCCGGCTGAGCCATCCAGGATCGCGAGGCTGAAAACAGCCATGTTCGCTACACAGTGTTCGAATCCGACGGCAACAAAAACAGCCACGGGCAGCCACAGGACGAAAATCTTGGCCGCATCGCCGCGGGCCCGGGTGAACATCCAGATGGCCAGGCAGACCAGCATGTTGCACAGGACCGCGCGCCAGAACAGCTGCCCGCCGCTCAGCGCCATCTTCCCGTGCACCATCTCGGTGAGCATGGACCGCGCGGAGGGCGAGGAGGCCACGCCCGAGGCGTGCACCATGGCGCCGAAGGCGAAGGCCCCGACCAGGTTCCCGGCCAGCGAGAGCGTCCAGGAGAGGATCAGGTCCCTGGGGCCGGTCCGCCCGGACAGCGCGCCGACCAGCATGACCATCACGTTGCTGGTGAAGAGCTGGGCGCCGGCGAACATCACGATGGTCAGGGCGATCGGGAAGACCGCGCCCTCCAGCAGCTTCACGGCCGGCGAGCCCTTGGCGACGAACGGCGAGATCGCGACCAGGAGCAGCACCTCGCCGATGGCGATGTAAGCGCCGGCGAGCATCGCCGACACGAAGTAGCGCGGCGGATGCCCGAGGTCATGGGCCTTGTGCTCGGCCTGCCCCGAGGTGGCTTCGACGTTCTGAGCGATGCTGTTCACCACTCGACGTTAGAGTCGCGCCCGGTCCCCGGACGGACGATAAAGTCACGAGTACGCAGGTCCGTGACCCTTCGGGGGCAGGACCTACGACCCCACCCCGGTCACCTCCCGCGGCTCCGTAGACTCACTCCCCATGAGCAACGACCCCGCCGTGGAAATCCGCGGACTGGTGAAGCGGTACGGCCCCAAAACAGCGGTGGACGGCCTGGACCTCACCGTCCGGAGGGCCTCGGTCACCGCAGTCCTTGGTCCCAACGGCGCGGGCAAAACGACCACTGTGGAAACCTGCGAGGGCTACCGCCGCCCCGACGCCGGATCCGTCCGCGTCCTCGGCCTCGACCCCGTGGCGCAGGCCGAGTCCCTGCGCCCGCGCATCGGAGTGATGCTCCAGTCCGGCGGCGTCTACTCCGGCGCCCGGGCCGTCGAGATGCTGCGCCACATGGCCAAGCTCTACGCCGACCCCCTGGACGTCCCCACCCTGGTGGAACGCCTCGGCCTCGGCGGCTGCGGCCGCACCGCCTACCGCCGGCTCTCCGGCGGCCAGCAGCAGCGCCTGGCCCTCGCCATGGCCGTCGTCGGCCGCCCCGAGCTGGTCTTCCTGGACGAGCCGACCGCCGGGCTCGACCCGCAGGCCCGCCGCGCGACCTGGGAACTCGTACGGGAACTGCGCGCCGACGGGGTGTCGGTCGTCCTCACCACGCACCACATGGACGAGGCCGAGCAGCTCGCGGACGAGGTCGCCATCGTCGACGCCGGCAAGGTCATCGCCCACGGCACCCCCGACGCGCTGTGCCGCGGCGGCGCCGAGAACACCCTGCGCTTCACCGGCCGCCCCGCCCTCGACGTCGGCTCCCTGCTGAAGGCCCTGCCCGACGGCACCCAGGCCGCCGAGCTCCTCCCCGGCGTCTACCGGGTCACCGGCGACGTCGACCCCCAGCTGCTGGCCACCGTCGCCTCGTGGTGCGCGCAGCACGGGGTGATGCCCGACAGCCTCTCGGTGGAGCGGCACACCCTCGAAGACGTTTTCCTGGAGCTCACCGGTAAGGAGCTGCGTTCATGACGCCGATCGCCACCGACCCTCGCCGGGGGTCCGGGGGTTGTCCCCCGGGAAGGCACAGCCTCGAACTGACCGGTAAGGAGCTGCGCGCATGAGCGCCGGTACGTTCACCCCCCGCCCGGGGGCCGCGCCCGTGTCCCGCATGATCCTGGCGCAGACCGCGCTGGAGACCCGGATGCTGCTGCGCAACGGGGAGCAGCTCCTGCTCACCGTGATCATCCCGGCGCTGCTGCTGACCCTCTTCTCCGCCGTCGACATCGTCGACACCGGTGCGGGCAAGTCCGTGGACTTCCTCGCCCCCGGCATCCTGGCGCTGGCCGTGATGTCCACGGCCTTCACCGGCCAGGCCATCGCCACCGGCTTCGACCGGCGCTACGGGGTCCTCAAGCGGCTCGGGGCCTCCCCGCTGCCGCGCTGGGCCCTGATGGCCGCCAAGACGCTGTCCGTGCTGGTCACCGAGGTGCTGCAGATCGCGCTGCTGACGGTGATCGCCTTCGCCCTGGGCTGGTCCCCGCACGGGAACCCGCTGTCCGTCGCCGTGCTGATCCTGCTCGGCACCGCCGCCTTCTCCGGGCTCGGCCTGCTGATGGCCGGGACCCTGCGGGCGGAGGCCACGCTGGCCGCCGCCAACCTGGTCTTCCTGCTGCTCCTGGTCGGCGGCGGGGTGATCGTGCCGATGGACAAGTTCCCCGGCGCGGTCCAGTCCGTCCTCGGCCTGCTCCCGATCTCCGCACTCTCCGACGGGCTGCGCGGGGTGCTCCAGCACGGGACCGCGCTGCCCTGGGGCGACGCGGCCGTGCTTACCTGCTGGGCCGTACTCGGCCTGGGCGCTGCTGCACGCTGGTTCCGCTGGGATTGACCCCAGCTCCCCCGCAGGCGAGGGAACTTCCTGGCTCACCCTGCTCACCTGTCCAGCGGACGGGTAAGTCTTACGCGATCAACGCCAGCCGGGTTGAGACCCGCTCGGTTACGCAGCGCAACCATGTCATCACTCGAATGGCCTGGGGTTTGATCGGAACACATGCACCCGGCCGGGCGTTCCCTGGGAGGATGGGCACCTTCACGCATGGAGCCGGGGGGCTGACATGGCGCAGCGGGAGGCCGTACTGCGGCTGGACGAACAGTGGGCACGGATCCGGTCGGGCGCGGCGCACGCGGAGCCCGCGGAGGCCGACGCCCTGCTGGCCGAGCTGATCGGAGCCCTGCGTGAGCCGGCCCGCACCGACGCCGAGTGCGCGGCCCGGCTGGGTCTGCGGCTCAGCGACCTGGCGGCCCGCCGGTTCGCCGGCGGGGACCGGGCCGGGGCCCTGGCCGCCATCGAGGAGGGGCTGCGGTTCTCGCAGCAGGCGGCCGGACACGCCGCCGAGTACGCCCGCTGGTACGCCCGGGGCCTGATCAACCAGGGGGTCTGGCTGTCCTGGCCCCTCAGTGACGGGGAGCGGCTGCCGAAGCATCCTCTGGGCCCCGGCTCCGAGAGCGGCCCGAGCGCCATGGAACGGGCCGCCGGGGAGCGGGCCCGGGACCTGACGCGCGGCGCGGTGGAGGTCTGGGCGGGTCTGGACCAGGGGGATCCGGTCAATCAGCGGGGTCTCGCGCAGGCGAAGGTGTTCCTCGGCGACCGGCTCGCGGAGCTGGGCCTGGCCGAGGAGTCCGTGGCCTGGGCGGTCGACGCGGAGGGCTCCTTCCGGCGCCTGCTGCTCGCCGATCCCGGCTCCGAGGAGTCGCAGGAGGCCGAGGAGGCCCTGGACCACGTCGGCCGTCAGCTCGAACTGCGGCTGCGCTTCCTGTCCTTCACCTCCCTGGCCGGCCTGCGCACGCGCGGGCTGCTGCCCGAACGGCTGCTGCCCCAGGCCGTGGTGGCCGCCCGCGTCCAGGGCGTCCCCGAGGCGGAGATCGCCGCCCGGCTGGGTCTGGAGGCCGACCAGGTCCACACGATGCTGGAGGTGACCCCCTGGCTCGCGGTGTGGCGCATCGAGGTCCGCGCCTCCGACGGACTGTGGAACGTACAGCCACATCCCTGGCACAGCGGGGCGGAAGTGAGGAATAGGACAGCCGAGGACGTAGGCGCCGAATTGGTACGCGGCTTCGCCGCCTCGGCCGACTACCCGGGCCAGGGCGCGCATTGGCGGGTCCGCGTGTGGTGGCACGCGGAAGGCGACCCCGCCGGGGCCCGGTTCCGCCTGGTCCTCGGCCCTGACGGAGTGGCCGCCACCCCCTCGTGAAACTTTGCACAAGTGTCCGCGTACGATAAGCGCCGTGTTGACCCCCCTCGCATATCTCGCCCGCCGCTGGACGCCGTCACCCCGGACCGTCCAGCGGGCCGCGTTCGCAGCGGTGCTCATGAGCGTCGTCATCGTCGTCACCGGCGGCGCGGTGCGGCTGACCGGATCCGGTCTCGGCTGCGACACCTGGCCCAAGTGCACCGGCGACAGCCTGATCGTGACCCAGGAGCAGGGCTTCCACGGCGCCATCGAGTTCGGCAACCGCATGCTGACGTACGTGCTCTGCGCGGCCGTCGGCTGGGCGATCACCGCCGCCCGCTGCGCCAAGCCGTGGCGCCGCTCGCTGACCCGGCTCGGCTGGCTCCAGTTCGCCATCGTGATGGGCAACGCGGTCCTCGGCGGCATCACCGTACTGACGGGTCTCAACCCCTACAGCGTGGCCGGGCACTTCATGCTCGCCACCGCGCTGATCACCGTGACGACGATCACCTGGCAGCGCACCCGCGAGGGCGACGGCCCGGCCCGGCCGCGCGTGCCCGCTCCGGTGCGCAAGCTCTCGTGGGCGCTGCTCGCGGCCACCGTCATGCTGATCGCGGCGGGCACGGTGGTCACCGGTTCCGGTCCGCACGCCGGCGACAGCAGCGAGATCGAGCGGATGCCGTTCGACTGGTCGGCCACCGTCCACGTCCACGCGGTCTCCGCCTGGGTGGTGTGCGCGCTCGCCGTCGCGATGTGGCTGGTGCTGCGCGTGGTCGACGCCCCCGTGGACACCCGGGCGCGCGCCCGCGACCTGCTGATCGTGCTGCTCTCCCAGGGCGCCATCGGCTACCTCCAGTACTTCACCGACGTGCCCGAGGCCCTCGTGGCGGCCCACATGCTCGGCTCCTGCCTGGTGTGGATCTCGGTGCTCCGGGTGGCGCTGAGCCTGCGCGAGCGTCCGTCCGAGCAGGCCGGCAGCCCGGACCGGGACGACGCCCGGCTCGCCGCGGTCTGACCCGCTGACCCAGCGGGGGGAGCCGACCGCTCGTCAGCTCCGTTCGTCAGCGCCGCTCGTCCAGCCGGTACACGCGGCGGGCGTTGCCCGCCGCGACCATCGCCGCCACCCGCTCCGCGTCCCGCCAGGACCAGGAGCCGTCGGCGACCCAGCCGCCGAGCACCCGGCCGAGCGCCTCCCGGAAGACCAGCGCGCCCACCGCGTGCAGTTCGGGCAGTTGCCGTCCGCCGCCGGAGAACATCAGCTTCCCGAACGGCGCGGTCTCCAGGCACTCCGCCAGCACGGCGGCCGCCCGCGCCCCCACGGGCCCCGACGCCGCGCCGAGGTCGGCGTGGACGTGCGGGAAGGCCGCGGCCAGCCGCGCGGCCTGCCGGTGGTGGGGGTACCCGCCGAGCAGGACCAGCCGCGCCCCCAGCCCCTCGGTCGCCCGTACGAACCCGGTCAGCCGTTCCGGCTCCCCCGACGCCCCGCCCGTGTGCAGCTGGAGCGGCAGCCCGGAGGACACCGCGCTCCACGCCAGGTGCCGCAGGAGTACGGGATCCCGTACCGCCCCGCCCTTGGCACGCGCGGCCAGCCAGCGCCCGGCCGCGCCCCGCACCTCGCCCGGACCGGGCGGCTCGGGCGCGGCTTCGAGGGCCGCCCCCCAGGCCCGGGCCGCACTCCCCGCCGCGGCCCCGCAGGTGAACGCCACGGCCCCGGCGGCGGCGTGGTGGACCGCCCCCGCCAGGTTGGCCAGGAAGGCGGCCACGGTCCCGGAGGTGTCCGCCGCCTGCTCGGCCAGCAGCTCCAGCCGCACCAGCTCGTAGGCCTCCGCCCCGCCCGCCAGGGCCAGTTCCTTGGGCCCGGTGAGGTCCCCGGGCACCCCGGTGTCGACGAGCCGGGCACCGGCCCCGCAGCCGCACAGCAGCCGGCGGGCCGACTCGGCGGCGCCCAGCTCGCGCCGCCGGGCGAGGTAGCGGGCGGGGGAGCAGTGCGGTTCGAGGCCGAGCAGCGGCGGGCACCAGCGGCGCACCGCGAAGCCGGTCTGGGTGTCGAAGAAGGTGGTGCCGGCGGCGGGCGGGCCGGCGGCGGGGATCAGCTGGGCCTCGAAGGTGGCGAGTCCCAGCTCCGTGCGGAGCACTCCCTGGCAGTACTGGTCCACCAGGGGCGGCGTTTCGATCATCCGGGCATCCCGTTGCGGACGTGAGGAAGGGGCTTCCACACGTCCTAACGGGTGAGCGGGGTGTGAGGTGTTGCTCGCGCTGTTGACCGAGCGGGTGACGCGGAAACGATCAAGCCAATGATCAGGCCAATGATCAACCGGGTCAGGCCGTCGGGTTCGCGGTTCCGCCGAGCTGCATGCCGGCCATCCGGGACCACTCGTACGGCCCCGTCCGCACCCGCGCGGCGAACTCGCCGTCGAACTCCTCGTGGAGGGTCAGCCCGGCCTTCTCGGCCGCGAGCCGCGCGGTGTCGTACGTCGGGGCCACCAGGTCGCCCCAGCTCCCGTCGGTGCCGACGAGGACGATCCGGGTGCCCGCCTGGCCCATGTGCGCGAGGTTGCCCTCGGCGCCGCCGTGCTGCTTGGCGAACGCGCCGATCTGCTTGGCCAGCTTGGCGGCCGTACGGTCCTGCTTCTTGTCCGCCGTGGCGGCGGTCCCCTCGGTGTCTGCCATGGGCAGCATGCTACCGGCGAGTAACGAACGAAGGAAGCATGAACGAAGGAAGCAGGAACGAAGGAGGCATCGGCGAAGGAGGCATCAGCGGAGGAAGGGATCCACGGCGACGGCGACGAAGAGCAGCGACACGTAGGTGATCGACCAGTGGAACAGCCGCATCTCCTTGAGCTTCGCGCCCGTCACGCCCGACTTGGCGCGCGCGTTCAGCCCGTGCGCCTCCCACAGCCACCAGCCGCCGGCCACCAGGGCGACCGAGGTGTAGAACCAGCCGGTGTACCCCAGCGGGGTCAGCAGCAGCGAGACCGCGACCATCACCCAGCTGTAGAGGACGATCTGCTTGGCCACGGCCTTGTTGCCCGCCACGACCGGCAGCATCGGCACGCCGACGCGCGCGTAGTCGTCCTTCACCTTCATGGACAGCGGCCAGTAGTGCGGCGGCGTCCAGAAGAAGATGACGAGGAAGAGGATGACGGCGGCCCAGGAGACCTCGTTCTTCACCGCCGACCAGCCGATGAGCACCGGCATGCAGCCCGCGATGCCGCCCCACACGATGTTCTGCGAGGTGCGCCGCTTCAACAGCATCGTGTAGACGACGACATAGAAGAGGAGCGCGCCGAGCGCGAGCGCGGCCGACAGCCAGTTGATCAGCAGCCCGAAGAACAGGGTCGACGCGATCCCGAGGGTGATGCCGAAGACCAGGCACTCCCGCGGGCTGACCATGCCGGTCACCAGCGGGCGTCCCGAGGTCCGGTCCATCAGCGCGTCGATGTCGCGGTCGATGTACATGTTCAGCGCGTTGGCGCCACCCGCGGACAGGTAACCGCCGAAGCAGGTGGCGAGGACCAGCCACAGCGAGGGCACGCCCTGCTCGGCGAGGAACATCACCGGCACGGTCGTGATGAGCAGAAGCTCGATGATCCGCGGCTTGGTCAGTGCCACGAAAGCCATGGCCCGGGCCCCGAACGGCCGGTGGTTGGGGCTCGTCCCGAGCACCCCCGCTGGACGGGATTCGACGGCCGTCACGCACACCCCTGACAGAGAATCCAGCAAGCTCCGACGTGAACCCTTTTAAACATGAAGGTCCCGTAAAGGCTTGCGCGTACCACGCCACTCTAGACGTAGCCATTGGCTCGTCCCGCGCGGGGGTCGCCCCGTGTTGGTCCGATCGGCGCTCAGACGTCACGAGTGGACCGCGGGTACTCGAATAGCTGCACGCTGTGGCGGGGGTAGGCTCGGAATCGCGCCGGTGCACCGTTCGTCACCGGGACTAGACATGTGGAGAGGAGCCCTGACCCACGGTGAGCACCAAGCCGACGACCACAGAGCTCGACTGGACCGAATTGGACCAGCGTGCTGTCGACACCGCCCGGATCCTGGCCGCCGACGCGGTCCAGAAGGTCGGTAACGGCCACCCCGGTACGGCGATGAGCCTGGCCCCCGCCGCGTACACCCTCTTCCAGAAGGTGATGCGGCACGACCCGGCGGACCCGGAGTGGGTCGGCCGCGACCGTTTCGTGCTCTCCGCCGGTCACTCCTCGCTGACCCTCTACACCCAGCTGTACCTCGGCGGGTTCGGGCTCGAGCTGGACGACCTGAAGGCCTTCCGCACCTGGGGTTCCAAGACCCCGGGCCACCCGGAGTACGGCCACACTGCGGGCGTCGAGACCACCACCGGCCCGCTGGGCCAGGGCATCGCCAACGCCGTGGGCATGGCCATGGCCGCCCGCTACGAGCGCGGCCTGTTCGACCCCGAGGCCCCCACGGGCGCCTCCCCGTTCGACCACATGGTCTACGCGATCGCGGGCGACGGCTGCCTCCAGGAGGGCATCTCCCACGAGGCGTCCGCGCTGGCCGGCCACCAGAAGCTCGGCAACCTGGTGCTGCTGTGGGACGACAACCACATCTCCATCGAGGGCGACACGGAGACGGCCGTCTCCGAGGACACCCTGAAGCGCTACGAGGCCTACGGCTGGCACGTCCAGCGCGTCGCGCAGCAGGAGAACGGCGACCTCGACCCGAAGGCGCTGTTCGCCGCCCTGCAGGCCGCCAAGGCCGAGACGGAGCGCCCCTCCTTCATCGCGGCCCGCTCGATCATCGCCTGGCCGGCCCCGCACGCCCAGGGCACCGAGGCCTCGCACGGCTCGGCCCTCGGCAACGACGAGGTCGCCGCCACCAAGCGCGTGCTCGGCTTCGACCCGGAGCAGACCTTCGAGGTCTCCGACGAGGTCATCGCGCACACCCGAGCCCTCGGCGACCGGGGCCGCGAGGCCCGCGCCGCCTGGGAGAAGGAATTCTCCGCCTGGCGCACCGCCAACCCGGAGCGCGCCGCCGAGTTCGACCGCATCAACGCCAACGAGCTGCCCGCGGGCTGGGAGGACAAGCTCCCCGTCTTCGAGGCCGGCAAGGGCGTCGCCACCCGCGCCGCCTCGGGCAAGGTCCTCGAAGCGCTCGGCGCGGTCATCCCGGAGCTGTGGGGCGGCTCGGCCGACCTGGCCGGCTCCAACAACACGACCATCGACAAGAACTCCTCGTTCCTGCCGGTGGGCAACCCGCTGCCGGAGGCCGACCCGTACGGCCGCACCATCCACTTCGGCATCCGCGAGCACGCCATGGCCGCGGCCATGAACGGCATCGCCCTGCACGGCCACACGCGCGTCTACGGCGGCACCTTCCTGGTGTTCTCCGACTACATGCGCAACGCCGTGCGCCTCTCCGCGCTGATGCACGTGCCCGTCACCTACGTGTGGACGCACGACTCCATCGGCCTCGGCGAGGACGGCCCGACCCACCAGCCGGTCGAGCACGTCGCCGCGCTGCGCGCCATCCCGGGCCTGAACGTGGTCCGCCCGGCCGACGCGAACGAGACCGCCGTCGCCTGGCGCGAGATCCTCAAGCGCCACACCAAGGTCTTCGGCAAGGGCGCCCCGCACGGTCTGGCGCTGACCCGCCAGGGCGTGCCGACCTACGAGCGCAACGAGGACGCCGCCAAGGGCGGGTACGTGCTCTTCGAGGCGGCAGGCCCCGAGGGCGAGACCAGCCCCGCCGAGGTCGTCCTGATCGGCACCGGCTCCGAGGTCCAGCTCGCCGTCGCCGCGCGCGAGGCCCTGCAGGCCGAGGGCGTCCCGGCGCGGGTCGTCTCGATGCCGTCCGTCGAGTGGTTCGAGGAGCAGTCCCAGGAGTACAAGGACAGCGTCCTGCCGCCTTCGGTCACGGCGCGTGTCGCGGTCGAGGCCGGCATCGGCCTGACCTGGCACCGCTACGTCGGCGACGCCGGCCGGATCGTCTCGCTGGAGCACTTCGGTGCCTCGGCCGACGGCGCCGTGCTGTACCGCGAGTTCGGCCTGACCGCCGAAGCCGTGACCGCCGCCGCCCGCGAGTCGCTCGCCGCCGCCGCACGCTGACTCCCGCACCCAGACCAGTAGGAGATGCAATTCCCATGACAGACGCACTGAAGCGCCTTTCCGACGAGGGCGTGGCGATCTGGCTGGACGACCTGTCCCGCAAGCGGATCACGTCCGGCAACCTGGCCGAGCTCATCGACCAGCAGCACGTGGTCGGTGTCACCACCAACCCGGCGATCTTCCAGAAGGCGATCAGCGGGGGCGAGGGGTACGGGCAGCAGCTCGCCGACCTGGCCGCCCGCAAGGTCACCGTCGAAGAGGCGATCCGCATGATCACCACGGCGGACGTCCGCGACGCCGCCGACATCCTGCGCCCGGTCTACGACGCGACCGAGGGCCAGGACGGCCGGGTCTCGATCGAGGTCGACCCGCGCCTCGCCCACAACACCGCGGCGACCATCGCCGAGGCCAAGCAGCTCGCGTGGCTGGTGGACCGCCCGAACACGCTCATCAAGATCCCGGCGACCAAGGCCGGCCTGCCGGCGATCACCGAGGTCATCGGCAAGGGCATCAGCGTCAACGTCACGCTGATCTTCTCGCTGGAGCGCTACCGCGAGGTCATGGACGCGTACCTGGCGGGCCTGGAGAAGGCGAAGGCCGCGGGCCTGGACCTCTCCAAGATCCACTCGGTCGCCTCCTTCTTCGTGTCCCGCGTGGACTCCGAGATCGACAAGCGCCTGGACGCCGTCGGCACCGACGAGGCCAAGGCCCTCAAGGGCAAGGCGGCGCTCGCGAACGCCCGTCTGGCCTACGAGGCCTACGAAGAGGTCTTCTCCACCGAGCGCTGGGCGGCCCTGGACAAGGCGCACGCCAACAAGCAGCGCCCGCTCTGGGCCTCGACCGGCGTCAAGGACCCGGCGTACAAGGACACCCTGTACGTGGTGGACCTGGTCGCCCCCGGCACCGTGAACACCATGCCCGAGGGCACCCTCGAGGCCACCGCCGACCACGGCGTGGTCGAGGGCGACACCATCCGCGGCACGTACGAGCAGTCGCGCGCCGAGCTCGCCGCGGTCGCGAAGCTGGGCATTTCGTACGACGATGTGGTGCAGCTGCTCGAGGAAGAGGGCGTCGAGAAGTTCGCGGTGTCCTGGAACGACCTGCTGAAGTCGACCGAGGCGGAGCTTGAGCGCCTCGCCCCCACGGAGGCCTGAACACTTTGTCTGTAAACGGAGCGAACCCGCTTCGTGACGCACAGGACCGGCGGCTCCCGCGCATCGCGGGGCCGTCCGGCCTGGTCATTTTCGGCGTTACGGGTGACCTGTCGCGCAAGAAGCTGATGCCTGCCGTCTACGACCTCGCCAACCGCGGCCTGCTCCCGCCGGGCTTCTCGCTGATCGGCTTCGCCCGACGCGAGTGGCAGGACGAGGACTTCGCGCAGGAGGTTCACGACGCGGTCAAGCAGCATGCGCGCACCCCCTTCCGTGAAGAGGTCTGGCAGCAGCTCGTCCAGGGCTGCCGCTTCGTCCAGGGCGACTTCGACGACGACCAGGCGTTCGAGACGCTGAAGTCGACGATCGAGGAGCTGGACAAGGCGCAGGGCACCGGCGGCAACTTCGCCTTCTACCTGTCCGTCCCGCCGAAGTTCTTCCCCAAGGTCGTCGCCCAGCTCAAGAAGCACGGGCTGGCGGACCAGAAGGAGGGCTCCTGGCGGCGCGCGGTCATCGAGAAGCCGTTCGGGCACGACCTGACCAGTGCACAGGAGCTCAACCAGCTCGTGCACGACGTCTTCCCGCCCAACGAGGTCTTCCGGATCGACCACTACCTGGGCAAGGAGACCGTCCAGAACATCCTGGCGCTCCGCTTCGCCAACACGATGTTCGAGCCGATCTGGAACCGGTCGTACGTCGACCACGTGCAGATCACCATGGCCGAGGACATCGGCATCGGCGGCCGGGCCGGCTACTACGACGGCATCGGCGCGGCCCGCGACGTCATCCAGAACCACCTGCTCCAGTTGCTGGCGCTCACGGCGATGGAGGAGCCCGGCTCCTTCCACCCCAAGGCGCTGGTGGCCGAGAAGCTCAAGGTGCTGACCGCCGTGGAGCTGCCCGAGGACCTGGGCAAGCACACCGTGCGCGGCCAGTACTCGGCTGCGTGGCAGGGCGGCGAGAAGGTCGTCGGGTACCTCGAAGAGGACGGCATCGACCCCAAGTCGAAGACCGACACCTACGCGGCGATCCGCCTGGAGATCAACAACCGCCGCTGGGCGGGCGTCCCGTTCTACCTGCGGACGGGCAAGCGCCTGGGCCGCCGGGTGACCGAGATCGCGGTCGTCTTCAAGCGGGCCCCGTACCTTCCGTTCGAATCGGGCGCGACCGAGGAGCTGGGGCAGAACGCCCTGGTCATCCGGGTCCAGCCGGACGAGGGCGTGACGGTGCGCTTCGGTTCCAAGGTTCCGGGCACCTCCATGGAGGTCCGCGACGTGACGATGGACTTCGCCTACGGCGAGTCCTTCACGGAGTCGAGCCCCGAGGCCTACGAGCGGCTGATCCTCGACGTGCTGCTGGGTGACGCGAACCTGTTCCCGCGCCACCAGGAGGTCGAGCTGTCCTGGAACATCCTCGACCCGATCGAGCGGTACTGGGACACGCACGGCAAGCCCGCGCAGTACCCGTCGGGCACCTGGGGACCGGTCGAGGCGGACGAGATGCTCGCACGAGACGGACGGAGCTGGCGCCGGCCATGAAGATCGATCTCACGGAGACCAACTCCAGCAAGATCAACGCCTCGTTGGTGCAGGCGCGCCGGGACATCGGCACGCCGGCCATCGGGATGGTGCTCACGCTGGTGATCGTGACCGACGAGGAGAACGCGTACGACGCGCTCAAGTCGGCGAACGACGCGTCCCGCGAACACCCTTCGCGGATCGTCGTCGTCATCAAGCGGGTCAGCCGCTCGCCGCGCAGCCGCCGCGATGCCCGTCTCGACGCGGAAGTCCGCGTGGGGACGGACTCCGGCACCGGCGAGACGGTCGTGCTCCGCCTGCACGGCGAACTGGTCGACCACGCCCAGTCGGTGGTTCTCCCGCTGCTCCTCCCGGACGCGCCCGTCGTCGTCTGGTGGCCGGAGGGCGCTCCGCAGGACTTGGCGGGCGACCCCCTGGGGGCGCTCGGCCAGCGCCGGATCACGGACACCTACTCCACCGAGGAACCGATCGGGGCGCTCGGCAGCCGGGCGGCGGCGTACGCGCCCGGGGACACGGACCTGTCCTGGACCCGGATCACCCCGTGGCGCTCCATGCTGGCGGCGGCGCTCGACCAGCAGGTCCACTCGGTGTCCTCGGCGACGGTCGAGGGCGAGGACGACAACCCGAGCTGCGAGCTGCTGGCGATGTGGCTCGCGGACCGGCTCCAGGTCCCCGTCAAGCGCACCTCCTCGGCGGGCCCCGGGCTCACCGCGGTCCGCCTGGAGACCAAGGACGGCGAGATCGTCCTGGACCGGGCGGACGGGGCCCTGGCCACGCTGTGCATGCCGGGGCAGCCGGACCGTGCGGTGGCGCTGAAGCGCCGCGACACGGCCGAGCTGCTGGCGGAGGAACTCCGCCGCCTGGACCCGGACAACACCTACGAGGCCTCGCTGAAGTTCGGCGTGGCCCGCCTGGCCCCCACGGACGGACCGGCGCCCGCGAAGCCGGCTCCCGCGAAGGCGGATGCCCCGGCCAAGGCGGATGCCCCGGCCGCGAAGCCGGCTCCGGCGAAGCCGGCCAAGAAGGCCGCGGCGAAGTAGTACACAGGCCGCTGCGCGGGGCAGTCCCCTACCCGCCCTTCCACCGTTCCCTGGGGCTCCGCCCCGGACCCCGCGCCTCAAACGCCGGCGAGGCTGGATGTACTCAGCCCGTCCGGCGTTTGAGGACCGGGGTCTGGGGCGGAGCCCCAGGAAACGGCGAAAGGGCGGGGCGGGGAGCAGCTCCGCGCAGCGGCGTCCGCACCCGCACCACACGACCCCGAACTACCGACAAGGCGGCAGCACATGGGTATGACGACTCCCCAGGTTGTCGTCCACCGGGACAAGGAGCTGATGGCCCAGGCCGCGGCCGCCCGGCTGATCACGAAGATCGTGGACGCACAGGCCGCCCGCGGCACCGCGTCCGTGGTCCTCACCGGCGGCCGCAACGGCAACGGCCTGCTCGCCGCACTGGCCGCGGCCCCGGCCCGGGACGCCATCGACTGGGCGCGGATCGACCTGTGGTGGGGCGACGAGCGCTACGTGCCCGCCGACGACCCCGAGCGCAACCACGTCCAGGCCCGTGTGGCCCTCCTGGACTCCGTCCCGGTGGATCCCGCGCGGGTCCACGCCATGCCCGCCTCCGACGGCCCGTACGGGGTCGACGTGGACGCGGCGGCCGCCTCCTACGCGGCGGAGCTCCTCAAGGCCTCCGGCCCCGAGGACCACGGCCCGGTCCCCCGCTTCGACGTCCTGATGCTGGGCGTCGGCCCCGACACGCACGTGGCCTCGCTGTTCCCGGAGCACCCGGCGTCCCGCGAGACCGAGCGCACGGTCGTCGGCGTGCACGGCGCGCCCAAGCCGCCGCCGACCCGGATCTCGCTCACCCTCCCGGCGATCCGGGCGGCCCGCGAGGTCTGGCTCCTGGCGGCCGGCGAGGACAAGGCCGGAGCGGTGGCGATCGCGCTGGGCGGAGCGGGCGAGGTCCAGGCGCCGGCGGCCGCGGCGTACGGCCGCTCCCGCACCCTGTGGCTCCTCGACCGCGCGGCGGCCGCAAAGCTCCCGCCGGCCATGTACCCCCCGGCCTCCGCCTGACCCCGTACGACGCGCACGACGCGAAAGGGCCAGCCCTCCCCACGGAGAGCGGGCCCTTTCGTCGTCGGACGGGCCGGGGTCAGCGGCCCCGCAGCGAGCGGTACGCGGCCACCAGCGCGCGCGTCGACGCGTCCAGGCCGGGTACCTCCGTGCCTTCGGTGAGCGCCGGCTCGACCCGCTTGGCCAGGACCTTCCCGAGCTCCACGCCCCACTGGTCGAAGGAGTCGATGTTCCAGACCGCGCCCTGGACGAACACCTTGTGCTCGTAGAGCGCGATCAACTGGCCCAGGACCGCCGGAGTGAGCTCGGTCGCCAGGATCGTGGTCGTCGGGTGGTTGCCCGCGAAGGTCTTGTGCGGGACCAGCGGCTCGGCGACGCCCTCCGCCCGGACTTCGTCCGCCGTCTTGCCGAAGGCCAGCGCCTGCGTCTGCGCGAAGAAGTTCGCCATCAGCAGGTCGTGCTGGGCCGCCAGCGCCGGCGCCAGTTCGGCCACCGGCCGCGCGAAGCCGATGAAGTCGGCCGGGATCACCCGGGTGCCCTGGTGGATCAACTGGTAGTAGGCGTGCTGGCCGTTGGTGCCGGGCGTGCCCCACACCACCGGCCCGGTCTGCCAGTCCACCGGGTTGCCCTCGCGGTCCACCGACTTGCCGTTGGACTCCATGTCCAACTGCTGCAGGTACGCGGTGAACCGGGAGAGGTAGTGGCTGTACGGGAGCACCGCGTGCGACTGGGCATCGAAGAAGGCCCCGTACCAGATCCCCAACAGGCCCAGCAGCAGCGGTGCGTTCTCCTCGGGCGGCGCCGTGCGGAAGTGCTCGTCCATGGCGTGGAACCCGCCGAGCAGTTCACGGAAGGCCTCCGGGCCGATCGCCACCATCAGCGAGAGGCCGATCGCGGAGTCGAAGGAGTAGCGCCCGCCGACCCAGTCCCAGAACTCGAACATGTTGGCCGTGTCGATGCCGAACCCGGAGACCTTCTCCTCGTTGGTCGACAGTGCCACGAAGTGCCGTGCCACGGCGGCCTGGTCGCCGCCCACGCCCGCGAGCAGCCACGCGCGCGCCGAGGTGGCGTTGGTGATGGTCTCGATCGTCGTGAAGGTCTTCGACGCGATGATGAACAGCGTCTCGTGCGGGTCCAGGTCCCGCACGGCCTCGTGCAGGTCGGCGCCGTCCACGTTGGACACGAAGCGCAGGGTCAGGCCCCGGTCGGAGAAAGCGCGGAGCGCCTCGTACGCCATCGCCGGACCGAGGTCGGAGCCGCCGATGCCGATGTTGACGATGTTCTTGATGCGCTTGCCGGTGGAGCCGGTCCACTCCCCCGACCGGATCCGGCGGGCGAAGCCCGCCATCTTGTCGAGGACCGCGTGGACGCCGGGTACGACGTTCTCCCCGTCCACCACGACGACCGCGTCGGCCGGTGCGCGCAGCGCGGTGTGCAGCACCGCCCGGTCCTCGGTCGTGTTGATCTTCTCGCCCCGGAACATGGCCTCGCGCAGCTCGGACACGCCGGTCGCGGCGGCCAGTTCGCGCAGCAGCGCCAGCGTCTCGTCGGTCACGAGGTGCTTCGAGTAGTCGATGTGCAGGTCTCCGACCCGCAGGGTGTAGCCGGCGCCCCGGCCCGGATCCGCCTCGAACAGCTCCCGCAGATGCGTCTGCCCCAGCTCGTCCCGGTGCTTGCCGAGTGCGGCCCACTCCGGCATCCGATTGAGCCTCGTACGGCTGTCTGCGTTCATCTCGGACATCAACCCACTTCCTGTCCTGTCGTGCCCCGCCGGTTCCAACCTAAGGGATGGGAAGGGGCACAACCGACACAAAGCGGCCCGGCCCGCAGGAGAGAAGTCTCCTGCGGGCCGGGCCGGATGCCACTTCGGTCGTTCGGTGGGGACGCGTCAGATCTCGCCGCGCAGCTTGGCGAGCGCCTCGGCGAGGATCGCCTCACCGTCGGCGTCCGTCCGCCGCTCCCTTACGTACGCCAGGTGCGTCTTGTACGGCTCGGTGCGCGGCGGCGCGGGCGGGTTGTCCCGGTCCTGGCCGGCCGGGAACCCGCAGCGCGGGCAGTCCCAGGTATCCGGCACCTGCGCGTCGCTGGCGAAGCTCGGCTGCGTCTCGTGCCCGTTCGAGCACCAGAAGGAGATGCGCAGGCGGGGCGCGGACTCGCCGCGCTCGGCCTCGCCCATCGGCCCCGCTCCGACCCGACTACCACGGATCGCGTTGCCACTTGCCACGGTCGTAACTCCCTGCGTGATGGTGCCGCGAAACGTGAGTGGATTCCGTCGCGGGCGCCCAAGTCTACGTAAGGCCCAACGCCCGTCCAGGAGTGGAGTTACCCATTCCAGACAAGAACGCCGGACCTCATGATAGGCCGGGGGGAGCCGACCGGACTGCCGGAATGGCCAGAACGGTTCAGCTGCCGGACTTCATGAGCAGACCGAGTGCGACGATGCACGCGAACCAGAGCAGACCGACCACCACGGTGATGCGGTCGAGGTTGCGCTCCGCGACCGAGGAGCCGCCGACCGACGACTGCATACCGCCGCCGAACATGTCGGAAAGACCGCCGCCCTTGCCCTTGTGCATCAGCACGAGCAGCATCAGCAGGGCGCTGAAGACGACCAAGGCGATCTCGAACCCCAAAATCACGGCTGATTCCTACTTTCTGGGCTTACTGGCTTTCGGCTTTCCCGCATTGCCGATTATGAGCACGGGGGCCGGCAGCTCGTCCAGCCTGCCGGCCCCCGCAAGGGTACGACGGATCCGTCCTACCGCATACTCACGATGAACGTCACTGGTCGCGGAACCGGACGATCTTCACGAACTCGTCCGCGTCCAGCGCCGCGCCGCCGATCAGGGCGCCGTCGACGTCGGGCTGGGCCATGATCGCGGCGATGTTGCCGGACTTGACCGAGCCGCCGTACTGGATGCGGACCTTGTCGGCCAGCTCCTGCGAGTAGAGCTCCGCGAGACGGACGCGGATGGCACCGCAGACCTCCTGCGCGTCCTCGGGGGTGGCGACCTCGCCGGTGCCGATCGCCCAGACGGGCTCGTACGCGATCACGATGGACTCGACCTGCTCGGCCGGGACGTCCTTGAGGCCGCCGTCGAGCTGCTTCAGCGTGTACTGGACCTGCTGGCCGGCCTTGCGGATGTCCAGGCCCTCGCCGACGCACAGGATGGGCGTGATCCCGTGCTTGTAGGCGGCCTTGACCTTGGCATTGCAGATCTCGTCGCTCTCGCCGTGGTACTGGCGGCGCTCGCTGTGGCCGACGGCCACGAACGTGCACTTCAGCTTCGACAGCATCGGTCCGGAGATCTCGCCGGTGTAGGCGCCGGAGTCGTGGGCCGAGATGTCCTGGGCGCCGTACTTGATCTTCAGCTTGTCGCCGTCGACCAGGGTCTGGACCGAGCGGAGGTCGACGAAGGGCGGCAGGACCGCGACCTCGACGAAGTCGTAGTCCTTGTCGGCCAGCGCGAAGGCGAGCTTCTGGACGTGGGCGATGGCCTCGAGGTGGTTGAGGTTCATCTTCCAGTTGCCCGCCATCAGCGGGGTACGGCCGGCGGTGTTCTCAGTCATCAGGGTTCAGACCTCCAGTGCGGCGAGGCCGGGGAGCGTCTTGCCCTCGAGGTACTCGAGGGAGGCGCCGCCACCGGTCGAAATGTGGCCGAAAGCGTTCTCGTCGAAGCCGAGCGTGCGCACGGCGGCGGCCGAGTCGCCACCGCCGACGACGGTGAAGGCGCTGCTGTCGACGAGGGCCTGCGCGATGGCGCGGGTGCCGCCGGCGTAGTCGGGGTGCTCGAAGACGCCCACGGGGCCGTTCCAGAAGACGGTCTCGGCGTCGGCGATCTTCGAGGCGTACAGCTCGCGGGTCTTGGGACCGATGTCCAGACCCTCCTGGTCGGCGGGGATCTTGTCCGCGTCGACGGTGATGAAGTCCGCCGGGGCCTTGGTCTTCAGGTCCGGGAAGTCCTTGGAGGCGAGGATGTCGACGGGGAGGACCAGCTCGACACCGTTCTTCTCGGCGCGCTCCATGTACTCCTTGACGACGTCCACCTGGTCCTTCTGGAGCAGGGAGATGCCGACCTCGTAGCCCTTGGCGTAGAGGAAGGTGTACGCCATGCCGCCGCCGATGAGGAGGCGGTCGGCCTTGCCGAGCAGCTCGTCGATGACGGCGAGCTTGTCGGAGACCTTGGCGCCGCCGAGGATGACCACGTACGGGCGCTTGACCTCGGCGGTCAGCTTCTTCAGGACGCCGACCTCGGTGGCGATGAGGTAGCCGGCCGCGTGCGGGAGGCGCGCGGGGAGGTCGAAGACCGAGGCGTGCTTGCGGTGGACAGCGCCGAAGCCGTCGCCGACGTAGATGTCGGCCAGCTCGGCGAGCTGGTCCGCGAAGGCGCCGCGCTCGGCGTCGTCCTTGGCGGTCTCACCGGCGTTGAAGCGCAGGTTCTCGATGACGGCGACCTGGCCGTCGGCGAGGCCGGCCACGGTCTCCTTGGCGGAGGCCCCGACCGTGTCGGTGGCGAACGCGACGTCCACGGCCAGCAGCTCGCCGAGGCGGGCGGCGGCGGGCGCCAGCGAGAAGGCCGGGTCCGGGGCGCCCTTGGGGCGGCCCAGGTGCGAGGCCACGACCACGCGGGCGCCGGCCTCGGCGAGCTTCGCGATGGTGGGCTGCACGGCGCGGATGCGGCCGTCGTCGGTGATCTCACCGTTCGAGAGCGGCACGTTGAGGTCCGCGCGTACGAAGACACGCTTGCCGGACACGCCCTCGGCGAGAAGTTCGTCGATCGTCTTCATGCTGTTTTCTACTCCTTTTCCCAGCCCAGGACTCTACCCGGACGGGGTGAGAGGGGTACGAGGCAAGCAACAGGGCCCGTACAGCGCTTCGTCGCGCTGCCCGAGCCCCGGTGCTCACATCGTGGTGCCTGCCTTGGTGCTTAGAGCTGACCGCCGACGAACACGGTCAGGTCGACGAGGCGGTTGGAGTAGCCCCACTCGTTGTCGTACCAGCCGATGACCTTGACGCTCTTGCCCTGGACCATCGTCAGGGAGGAGTCGAAGGTGCAGGAGTACGGCCAGTTCACGATGTCGGAAGAGACGATCGCGTCCTCGGTGTAGTCCAGGATGCCCTTGAGCTGGCCCTGAGAGGCCTTCTGGAAGGCCGAGTTGACCTCGTCCTTGGTGACTTCGCGCTCCAGCTCGATGACCAGGTCGGTCACGGAACCGGTGGGGACCGGGACGCGCATCGCGATGCCGTCGAGCTTGCCCGCCAGCTCCGGGATGACCAGCGCGGTGGCCTTGGCGGCACCGGTGGTGGTCGGGATGATGTTCTCGGCGGCCGCGCGCGCCCGGCGCAGGTCCGAGTGCGGGAAGTCCAGGATGCGCTGGTCGTTCGTGTACGCGTGGACCGTCGTCATCATGCCCTTGACGATGCCGAAGTTCTCCAGGAGGACCTTGGCCATCGGCGCCACGCAGTTGGTGGTGCAGGAGGCGTTGGAGATGACGTGGTGGTTGGCCGCGTCGTACTTCTCCTGGTTGACGCCCATCACGATCGTGATGTCCTCGTCCTTGGCCGGAGCCGAGATGAGGACCTTCTTCGCGCCGGCCGCGATGTGCTTGGCGGCGTCGGCCTTCTTGGTGAAGATGCCGGTCGACTCGATGACGATGTCGGCGCCCAGCTCGCCCCAGGGGAGGTTCGCGGGGTCGCGCTCGGCAAAGGTCTTGAAGGTGTTGCCACCGACGGTGATGGTGTCGTCGGTGTGGCTGACCTCGGCCTTGAGGCGGCCCAGGATCGTGTCGTACTTGAGGAGGTGAACCAGGGTTGCGTTGTCAGTCAGGTCGTTGACACCGACGATCTCGATGTCCGCTCCCTGCTCCAGGAGCGCCCGGAAGTAGTTGCGGCCAATTCGGCCAAAACCATTGATGCCTACGCGGATCGTCACGAACCGATCTCCTCGTTGGTGCGCCGGCCTGTCCGCCAGCGAGCTGTATGGGATGTCCCCGACCGCTTACGACACTACCTCTCCGTGAGCTTCGGAGTGACATCGAGCATCCTGAGACACGCCCCGAAGCCCCGCACTCCAAGACGGGTACGGGACCTCGGGGACTTTGTGCCCGGTCACTCACGGTGAGCCCGGTCGGGGCCTTTGATCAGTGGTTCAGCGAGCGGAGTGCCTTACCGACGAGTACGGCGCGGTCGGCCGCGGCCGGCACGTGTTCCAGACCGAAGCCCAGGAGCACGGTGTCACGCGTAGTGACGGAGGCGTAGGACTTGAACAGTTCGCCCGACCGGGACCAATCGCCCGGAACATCAGGGCTTCCGGCAGGTGCGCCCTGGGCGGTCCAGACGCCGAACGAGGACTCGAAGCCCTCGGCCGCCTGGTCGGTGCCGCCGAGCGATACGCGGGCCTCGTCCGCGAAGACTCCGCGGCCGCCCGAGCCCGGGTCGGTGATGTAGGCGAGGGAGACCTCCACGGTCTTGCCCGCGTACGCGCTCAGGTCGAAGGAGACCTGCTTCCAGCCGCCGGAGGAGGCGGTGAAGGAGTTCCAGGTGCCGGTGGTGCCCTGCGGGGTGCAGCCGCCCGCGTCGAGGGTGAGGTAGCGGCGCAGGAACGGGTGGCCGTTGATGAAGAACCCGGCCCCGCACTCCTCGGGAACGGTGGTGGTGGTCAGGCCGCCCAGCTCGGGCAGCGTGGTCCAGTCGTCGCCGCCCGCGGTACGGGACTCCAGGACGGCGTGGTCGTAGCCCTCCTCGGTGTTCCAGTTCAGCGCCATCCTGAGCTTGGGCTGGTCGGCCGCGGTGACCCCGGTGAGGTCAATGGTGCGGGTGAGGCGCTTCCAGTCGTCGTCCGCGTGCGTGGCCGAGGCCATCGAGGCGCCTGCGTACGGGGCGTACGGGTTCACGACTCCGGCGTACTGGCCCGACTGCGCGCTCTTGAACTGCGGGAACTGCGCGGCGGGCAGGGTGTCGGAGGTGACCGTGTAGGAGCCCGGGCGGTCGAGCGGGTTGCCCGAGGCGTCGCCGAGGGCGCCCTTGGCCCCGGTCAGGGAGCCCGCGCCGGTGAAGCCGGTGGGGCCGGTGACCCCGGCGCGGCCGTAGGCCCCGAGGAAGTACTGGCTGAAGTCGTTGGTCACGGCGCGGCCGACCTGGGCGTTGCCGCCCGCCAGCTCGCCGGCCTCGATCAGCTTGCCGCCCTCGTTGAGGAAGTCCCGAACCGCCAGCTGGGTGTCACCGCCCGGGGACTTGGCCCCGGTGTAGTGGACGGCCGTACGGAAGTGGGAGAGCGCTCCGAGGTGGTGCGGGGCGCCCTGGACGGCCACGTCCCAGACCGCCGCGCTCTTGCCGTTGGCGCGCAGGGCGTCGACGTAGGACTGCGCGTGCTGCGCCGGGGCGCCCTCCTCGGCGATCACCAGCACGTCGGCGCGCGGCCGCTCGGCCACCGTGTAGGTGAAGTGCTCGCTGGAGACCTGCTTGCCGCGGTCGCGGCCGGTGAACCAGACCTCGACCTTGTCGCCGGGCTTGGTGCCGTCGACTTCGGCCCGGTACTCGTCGAACCAGTTGTTGTCCTCGCCGCCGTAGACCTCACCGCCCTTCCAGGCCTCGAGGTCCTCGTCGTGGGTGCGGCCCCCGTTGATCCGATAGTTCAGTTCCTTGTCCTTCAGCGCCTTGCGGGCCGTGACGGCGACCTCCTGGTCCTCGCCGCGGGCCGCGTAGGAGGTGGTGAAGGGGTCGAGGGTGAAGTCCGCGGCGGTCAGGCCCAGGGAGGACTTCGGCTGGTCCGGACGCTCGGCGCTCTCGCCCACGGAGAGCGCGAAGTTGATGTTCTTGGCGAACTCGGCCTGGATGAGCTTCTCGTCGTCCGGGAAGTTGAAGCCGGAGGCGCAGTCCTCGGGCTTCCACTGGTCGTCCGGGTCGATCGCGGAGGCCGTCTGGCAGGTGGTCATCTCCGGCGTGAACATCATCATGCCGTTGGCGTTGGCGGCATGGCCGTCGGCCTCGCCGTTGGTGGTGTAGAGCTCGGAGGAGACCTGCGGGTAGTAGCCGGGGACCGCCGGGTTCTCCGGGGTGCCGGCGAGCGCCTCGTAGGCGACGTCGTCGGGGGTGGGGGTGGCCACCTGCCAGCCCACGCCGTACAGGATCAGTTCGGCCGCGGAGTGGTAGTTGATGCCGTAGTCGAAGCCGATGCGCTTCTGGAACGTGTCGAGGGCGACGGTCTCGGGCTCGGAGGAGGCCTTGGCGCCGCGGTAGGTCTCGCTCGACGGGTTGGGCGAGGAGCCCTCGTTGTCGTAGCCCCACTTGTAGGTGAAGTTGCGGTTGAGGTCGACGCCGTCGCCCGCGGTGATCTTGCCGTCGGCGTTGTTGTCGCGCAGGTTCTTGCGCCACAGCCGCCGGCCGTCGGGGGCGAAGGTGTAGTCGTAGCCGTCGGGGTTGGCGGAGAGCAGGAACCACAGCTCGGTGGAGTCCACCAGCTTGGTGACCCGCGCGTCCTTGCCGTAGTTGTCGAGGGTGTGGTGCATCAGCCGCCGGGTCATCTCGGGGGTGATCCACTCACGGGCGTGCTGGTTGGACATGTACAGCGTGGAGGGCTTGGCGCCGTCCCTGGACTTCTTGGCGTTCTTCGTGACCTTCAGGGCGAGGATGTCCTTGCCCTGGACGGTCTTGCCGATGGAGACGACCTTGGTGAGGCCCGGGTTCTCCTGGGCGGTGCGCAGGATCTCCTCCTGGAGCCCGCCCTTGCCGCTGTACGGGCGGAAGACGCCGTCGCCGGCCGCCAGCGAGCGCGCCGCGGCATTGGCCTCGACCTTGCGCTCGGCGAGCGTGATCCCCTGGGCCGCCAGCTCCTTGGCCTGACCGCCGGTGAGGAAGAGCTCGACCTTGGCGGTCCCGGTCTCCGGGGCGCGCTCGGAGAGCTCGTGCGCGTCCTGCCCGGCCGCCAGGACCAGCGGGACCTGCTCCTTGGTGATGTCGGCGTCGTAGACCCGCACCTCGTCGGCGGCGGACGTGCCCGCCGCACCGGGCTGGGGCTGGGCCGCTGCGGGTAGTGCGGCGAGTGTGGTGCCGAAGACGAATGCGCTTGCGGCGAGGATCGATCTCGCGCGGTGCCTCATGTGCCCCCCTGGGCGTCGTCTGCCACGAAAGCTCCCGTCTGCCACGAAAGCTTCGGACGACAGGCTCACGACCAGCCCATGCTCATGTCAATGGGGCATACCGGAAAGGGGCCCGCACGAGTGATCGTGCGGGCCCCTTTCGGAGGCACTGTTCCCGCTCAGCCGGCCATGTTGTCGGCCAGTTCCTCGCTGTCGCTGAGGTCGAGGTTCGACTCGGTGCCCGGGATTCCGAGGTCCTGGGCCCGCTTGTCGGCCATCGCCAGCAGGCGGCGGATCCGGCCCGCGACCGCATCCTTGGTCAGCGGCGGGTCGGCGAGCGCGCCCAACTCCTCCAGGGAGGCCTGCTTGTGCTCCATGCGCAGCCGGCCGGCCGCGGCGAGGTGCTCGGGGACCTCCTCGGCGAGGATCTCCAGGGCTCGCTGGACCCGGGCTCCGGCGGCCACCGCGGCCCGCGCCGAGCGGCGCAGGTTGGCGTCGTCGAAGTTGGCGAGGCGGTTGGCGGTGGCACGGACCTCGCGCCGCATCCGCCGCTCCTCCCAGGCCAGCACCGAGTCGTGGGCGCCGAGCCGGGTGAGCAGGGCGCCGATGGCGTCCCCGTCCCGTACGACGACCCGGTCCACGCCGCGGACCTCACGGGCCTTCGCGGCGATGGAGAGCCGGCGGGCGGCGCCGACCAGGGCCAGGGCGGCCTCCGGACCGGGGCAGGTGACCTCCAGGGAGGAGGAACGCCCCGGCTCGGTCAGCGAGCCGTGGGCCAGGAAGGCCCCGCGCCAGGCCGCCTCTGCGTCACAGGTGGCCCCGGAGACCACCTGCGGGGGCAGACCCCGGATCGGACGGCCGCGGCCGTCCACGAGGCCGGTCTGGCGGGCGAGCTGGTCGCCTCCGGCGACCACGCGGACCACGTACCGGTTGCCCCGGCGCAGACCGCCCGGAGCCATGATCACGAGATCCGAGGAGTGCCCGAAGATCTCCAGAATGTCCTTGCGCAGGCGGCGGGCCGCGATCCCCGCGTCCAGTTCCGCCTCGATGACGATCCGGCCGCTCACCAGGTGCAACCCGCCCGCGAACCGAAGGATCGCCGAGACCTCCGCCTTCCTGCAGCAGGTGCGGGTGACAGGCAGGCGGGCGATCTCATCCTTCACCGCGGGCGTCATCGCCATGGGCCGATCCTTCCATGCATCCGAAAAATACGGTCGTACGCGGCGGCGAGCAGCTCCGGATCATGCTTCGGAGAGCCGTCCTGCCTGGCAACCGGCGCCAGCTCGACCGCGGCGCCGAACCGTTTTGCGGCATCGGCGAGGGACTCGCGATCGGGCACGGCAGCCTGATCGGCCAGCACCACGTCCAGGGCGAGTTTAGGGGCGTGTCGGGCCAAAACCTCCAAATGACGCTGCGGAGAGAAGCCCTCTGTTTCGCCGGGTTGTGGTGCGAGGTTCAGCGAGAGCACCCTTCTGGCCTTGGTCTCGACCAGCGCGTCGAGCAGTTCGGGCACCAGCAGGTGCGGAATCACCGACGAGAACCAGGACCCCGGACCGAGCACCACCCAGTCCGCGTCGAGCACCGCCGCGACCGCCTCCGGCACCGCCGGCGGGTCGCTCGGCACCACCTGTACGGAGAGCACCTCGCCGGGGGTCAGCGCCACGGTGGCCTGCCCCCGTACGGTGTCCACGTCCTCGGGGCGGGCCGGATCGTGGCCCTTGACCAGGGCCTGGAGCTCCAGCGGGACCGCCGACATCGGCAGCACCCGGCCCTGGGCGCCGAGCAGCCTGCCGACGAGGTCCAGGGCCTGGACGGGGTCGCCGAGCTGTTCCCACAGGGCGACGATCAGCAGGTTGCCGACCGCGTGCTCGTGCAGGTCGCCCTGGGACTGGAAGCGGTGCTGGATGACCCGCGACCAGGTCTGGCCCCAGTCGTCGTCACCGCACAGCGCGGCCAGCGCCTTGCGCAGGTCGCCGGGCGGCAGGACCCCGAGCTCCTCGCGGAGCCTGCCGCTGGAGCCGCCGTCGTCGGCGACGGTGACGACGGCGGTCAGCTCGCCCGTGATCCGGCGCAGGGCGGTCAGCGAGGCCGAGAGGCCCATGCCGCCGCCGAGCGCCACGACCTTGGGAGAGGCCACCGCGGGGGCCTCGCCGCGGCGCAGGCCCGTGCGGCCCGCGCCGTCCTCGCCCTTGCCGGTGGTGAGCCGGCGCAGGCGGCGGAGCCGCATGGTACGTCCGGTCACTCGCGCCCCATGTCCCTGTGGACGACGACGGTCTCGACTCCTTCGGAGGCGAGGCGGGCGGCGAGCTTCTCCGACATGGCGACGCTGCGGTGCTTGCCGCCGGTACAGCCGACCGCGATGGTCACGTACCGCTTGCCCTCGCGTCGGTAGCCGGTGGCGATGAGCTGGAGCAGCTCGGTGTACCGGTCGAGGAACTCCTTGGCGCCGGGCTGGCTGAAGACGTAGCCCGACACCTCCTCGTTCAGGCCGGTGAAGGGGCGCAGCTCCGGGACCCAGTGCGGGTTGGGGATGAAGCGGCAGTCGACGACGAGGTCGGCGTCGACGGGGAGCCCGTACTTGTAGCCGAAGGACATGACGGTGGCCCGCAGCTCGGGCTCCTCGTCGCCGGCGAACTGGGCGTCCATCTTGGCGCGCAGCTCGTGCACGTTCAGGCTGGAGGTGTCGATGACCAGGTCGGCGTCGCCGCGCAGCTCGCGCAGCAGGTCGCGCTCGGCGGCGATGCCGTCGACGATGCGGCCGTCGCCCTGGAGCGGGTGCGGGCGGCGGACCGACTCGAAGCGGCGGACGAGGGCGTCGTCCGAGGACTCCAGGAAGACGATCCGCCGGGTGACCCCGCGGGTCTCCAGGTCGGCGAGGGATTCGCGCAGCGCGTCGAAGAACTGGCGGCCGCGGACGTCGACGACGACGGCGATGCGCGCCACGTTGCCCTGCGAGCGGGCGCCGAGTTCCACCATGGTGGTGATCAGCGCCGGCGGGAGGTTGTCGACGACGAACCAGCCGAGGTCCTCCAGGCACTTGGCCGCCGTACTGCGGCCGGCCCCGGACATTCCGGAGATGATCACCAGCTCGGGGATGGCCGCCTCGGCGGTATCTCCGGGCTCCACTGTCGTGCCCGTACTCACCTGTGCTCCGTCTCGGTCGTACTCGGATGCGATGTCACGTCCGGAATCCTGCTCGGATCCTCGGTCGTGCCGGGTTTCGCGCTCGGTCATTGCTCGGTCCCCCGATCGGATGCTGCTCCCGCGGACGCGGGGGTCTCATCCTCAATGATCTCCCCGGTCGCCGTATTGACGGCGGGACCGGCGGGAACCGCCTGGGCGAGGGCCACGGCCACGGTCTCGGCCGTCTTGCGGCCTATGCCCGGGACCTCGCAGATCTGGTCGATTGTCGCCTGTCTCAGCTTTTTCACCGAACCGAAGTGCTTGATCAGGGCCAGCCTGCGGCTCTCGCCGAGCCCGGGGACCTCGTCGAGGGGGCCGGCCTTCAGGCGTTTGCCGCGCTTGTTGCGCTGGTACTGGATGGCAAACCGGTGGGCTTCGTCACGGACCCGCTGGAGCAGGTACAGGCCCTCGCTGCTGCGGGGCAGCACCACCGGGTCGTCCTCCCCGGGCAGCCAGACCTCCTCCAGGCGCTTGGCGAGGCCGCACACGGCGACGTCGTCGATCCCCAGCTCCTCCAGGGCCCGCTTGGCGGCGGCCACCTGGGGCTGCCCGCCGTCGACGACGACGAGCTGCGGCGGGTACGCGAAGCGCCTGGGGCGCCCGTCGTCCTCGGCGGCGTCCTGTGCGACTTCCCCGCCATCTGCGGCCCCGGGGGACTCGGGTGACCACTCCCCCGTCTTCAGCTTCTCCTGGAGATAGCGGCGGAAACGCCGGGAGACCACCTCGTGCATGGAGCGGACGTCGTCCTGCCCCTCGAAGGATTTGATCTGGAAGCGCCGGTACTCGCCCTTGCGCGCCAGCCCGTCCTCGAAGACGACCATCGAGGCCACGACGTCGTCGCCCTGCAGGTGGGAGATGTCGAAGCACTCGATGCGCAGCGGCGCGCCGTCCAGCTCCAGCGCCTCGGCGATCTCCTCCAGGGCCCGCGAGCGGGTGGTGAGGTCGGCGGCGCGCTTGGTCTTGTGCAGGGCGAGGGACTGCTGGGCGTTGCGGTGGACGGTCTCCATCAGCGCCTTCTTGTCCCCGCGCTGCGGGATGCGCAGGCTCACCTGCGACCCGCGCCGCTCGGCGAGCCACTGGCTCAGGGCCGGGGTGTCCTCGGGGAGCGCCGGGACCAGCACCTCCTTGGGGACGGCCTCGCCCTTCTCCTCCCCGTACAGCTGCTGGAGGGCGTGCTCGACCAGCCCGGCGGTGTCGACGGCCTCGACCTTGTCGGTGACCCAGCCGCGCTGGCCGCGGACCCGGCCGCCGCGGACGTGGAAGATCTGCACGGCCGCTTCGAGCTCGTCCTCGGCGACGGCGAACAGGTCGGCGTCGGTGGCGTCGGCGAGTACGACCGCGTTCTTCTCCATCGCCCGGCGCAGGGCCCCTATGTCGTCGCGCAGCCGGGCGGCCTTCTCGTACTCCATCTCCTCCGCGGCCTCGTGCATCTGCTGTTCGAGGCGGGTGAGGTAGGTGCCGGTGCGGCCGGCCATGAAGTCGCAGAAGTCCTCGGCGAGTTCCCGGTGCTCCTCGGGGGTGACCCGGCCGACGCAGGGCGCGGAGCACTTGCCGATGTAGCCGAGCAGGCAGGGGCGGCCGATCTGCGCGGACCGCTTGAACACCCCTGCGGAGCAGGTGCGGACGGGGAAGACCCGGAGCATCAGGTCGACGGTCTCGCGGATGGCCCAGGCGTGCCCGTACGGGCCGAAGTAGCGCACGCCCTTCTTCTTGGGCCCGCGCATGACCTGGACCCGCGGATAGTCCTCGTTCATGGTGACCGCGAGGGAGGGGTAGCTCTTGTCGTCCCGGTACTTGACGTTGAACCTGGGGTCGAACTCCTTGATCCAGGAGTATTCGAGCTGGAGCGCCTCGACCTCGGTGGAGACCACGGTCCACTCGACGGAGGCGGCCGTGGTCACCATGGTGGCGGTACGGGGGTGCAGCCCGGCGAGGTCCTGGAAGTAGCTGGCCAGCCGTTGGCGCAGGCTCTTGGCCTTCCCGACGTAGATCACCCGGCGGTGCTCGTCGCGGAATTTGTAGACCCCCGGGGAGTCGGGGACCTGTCCCGGCTCGGGGCGGTAGCTGGAAGGGTCGGCCATGCCAACCACCCTACTGTCGCCCGCCGACAACCGGGCCGCGGCCCCGCAGGGCCCGGCCGCCCGGCAGGCGGCCGGGCGGCCGGGCCCCTCGGGTGGCTACGCCCGCACCACCCGCTGCCGCCGGGCGCGCCGCGCGGCCACCGCGCCGGCCGCGCCCAGCGCCAGAGCCACGGCTCCGGCGGTCATCGGGAGTCCGGCGAGGGCGGACCCCGTCGTGGTCGTGGCCGACGCCGTCGTGGCCGTGGCTTCCGTGGCCGTGGCTTCCGTGGGGGCGAAGCCACCGGCCTTCCCGGACTTGCCGTAGGCGGAGCCCGGCAGCTTGTCCCCGTAGGCCTGCACGACCCTCGTCCGGTAGGCGGCCAGGGTCGTTCCCTGCACGCCGACGGCGGTCGCCGCGTCCTCGTCCAGGGGCAGCACCCGCTCGCCGCCGGCCACGTACCAGGCGTCGATCTGCGGTTCGCGGAACACGGTTCCGCCGGGGAGTTTCGCCGCGCCGAGCCGTGCGTAGCGGAACTCGTCGTCGCCGGTGGCGATGTTCACCACCTGCCAGCCCGCTTCGGTCTTCGCGGTCCACAGGGCAGCCTGCTGGCCGTCCGAGGAGACGGCCTTGCTGGCGAGGAACTCCAGCCGGGCCACGCCCGCGCCCGCCTTCCCCGCAACGAAGTCCGGCGAGAGGTGGTGCACGGGAACCGTCTCGCCCTCGATGCGGGGCTGCGCGGCGGTGAGCGAGACCTTGCCCTCGCGGGCGAAGAAGCGGGACAGAGTGGCGAGGGTGTCGGGGGCCGCCGCCCTGCGCCCTGCGGCGGCCAGGTTCTCGGCGGTGGCGTTCTGGGGCTGCGGAACGGGCGCCGCGGACGCCTGGGTGGGGGCCAGGGCCAGTACGGCGGTCGCGGCGACGGCCGCGGCGGCGAGACGTGGATTCATGAGGTCACGCCCCGATCCGGTAGAGCGAGTGGGTCCAGGAGAAGGTGCTGTTGTCCACGTACCAGGCGTGGGAGGCCCAGTTGTAGCGGTCGCTGGAGGGCCACGGGTCTCCCCAGTACACCCAGCTGTTCGCGGTGTCGTAGCCGTAGATCACGTGCATGTGGCCACCGCCGTTGGACCACTGTATACGGGTCTCGATCGGGCGGTTGGCGTTGATCTCGGTCTGGACGGTGGAGTACTGGAGCCAGCCGTTCACGTAGGAGCCGGCGTTGATGCCGGCCCAGCGCAGGCCGGTCTGCACGTTGCCGAGGGTGGCCTGGTTGTTGGGGCAGTCGTAGCCCTGCTGGCGGTTGAAGGCGGCGTTGCAGAACTGGTTCTGGGTGTAGGTGCGGCCGAACCAGGTGGCGATGGTGTTGCCGCCGGCGGCCCAGCACCAGTTGGTCTTCTGCTGGGCCTGCATGGTGATGTTCAGCCGCTTGTACGCCAGTGCCGCGCTCTCGGCGGGTGCGGCGGCGGAGGTGGCGGTCGTGGTGGCGGTCGTGGTGCCCGTACCGGCGGCGTCATCGGCGGCGGTGGCGGCAGCGGTGGGCAGGGCGAGGAGCAGGGCGGTGGTGAAGGCGGCGAGGGTGAGCCGCCGGTTTCTGTTGCGCATCGCGTTCCTCCCGAGGTGGGGAGTGGGGGTGGAGGAGCGCGTCCGGACGCTGTGGAGGAGCATCAGGGTGTTGTCGGGAACAGGTCAACACGCTTCAATACGGCGTGACATCGCGGTGTGAACGGTGGGGCCAGAGTGTGAACGTCCGCCGTCACCCCACCTGGACCCACCGGGGCCAAGGGCGTCACCCGCCGGACCGCCCGCACCCCGTCGCGTGAACGTTCACAGGAGGAGCCGCCATGCGGTCGAGCGCGAACGGCACCCTCTCGGACAGCACCCCTGCGGCCGGCTCCCCACGGTCCGGCTCCCCACGGTCCGGCCCCGATCCGGCCGGCCCCGATCCGGCCGGCCCCCATCCGGCCGGTCCCGCTCCGGACCATGCCCGCGCGGAGGCCGCCCGGGACCTGCCGCACCTGCTGCGCGACGGCCCCTTCCACCTCGCGCTCCGCGCCGCCCTCACCGCCCGCGGACTGCCCCTGCACCGGGTGCAGCACCGGCTCGCCGCCCGCGGCATCAAGCTCGGGGTGACCAGCCTCAGTTACTGGCAGCAGGGCGCCCGGCGGCCGCGCCGCCCCGAGTCCCTGAAGGCCGTACGGGCCCTGGAGCAGATCCTGGAACTGCCCGAGGGCGCCCTGCTGCGGCTGCTGGCCGCGCCGGATCCCGCCGCGCCCGGCACGGCCCGGCCGCCCGCGCGTTCGTACCGGGCGCTGTTCAGCGTGGGCGCGGCCGTGGAGGAGCTGCTGGCCGGCATGGAGCTGCCCGCCGACGGCGGCCTGCACACCGTCGGGCACCACGAGCGGGTGCGGATCGGGCCCGCCGGGGAGCTGCTCGGCCGCGAATCGCAGCACGTCGTACGGGCCCACCGCGACGGGGTCGACCGGTACATCGCGGTCCACCACGGCGATCCGGGCTGCGATCCGGAGCGGATCCGGGTCCGGGCCGACGAGAACTGCCGGACCGGGCGCGTCCGCCGCCACCCCGAAGCGGAGCTGGTCGTCGCCGAGCTGCTCTTCGACGCCCGGTTACGCGCCGGGGACACCCACGTCTTCGGCTACGGCTTCGAGGACGGCACCGCCGGCCGCAGCACCGAGTACGTGCGCGGCTTCAGCTACACGGGCGGGCAGTACGTGCTCCAGGTCCGCTTCGACGAGGCGGCGCTGCCGGTGCGCTGCCGCCGCTTCACGCGCAGCGGGCCGGACGCTCCGCGCGGGCGGCTCGCGGACCTGAATCCGAGCGGGCCGCACCGGGCCGTGCACCTGGTGGAGCAGGGGGTGCGGCGCGGGATCCTGGGGATCGGCTGGGACTGGGAGTGAGCGACCGCGCGGGCGCGGCGCCGGTCAGCCCGCGATGAGCTTGCCGGCCTCGACCTTCACCGGGACCTCCGGCAGCGGGTCGGTGGCCGGGCCGCGCAGCACCTTGCCCGTGGTCACGTCGAAGCGGCTGCCGTGGCAGGGGCAGTTGCCCTCACCCTCGACAATCTTGTCCAGGACGCAGCCGGAGTGGGTGCACTGAGCGCTGAAGGCCTTGTACCGGCCCGCCTCCGCGCAGCTGACCACGAGCTTCTTCTCCCGGAACAGCTTCGCGCCGCCGACCGGCACCTCGGCCTCCGCGCCCAGCTCGACGGGCTCGGCGGGGACCGCCGGGGAGCCGTAGCCGCTGTTGGTCTCGGTGGAGCAGGCCGTGAGCGCAACACCGCCGCCGACGGCTCCGACGATCGCGGCGGCGCCCTTGAGGACGGTACGGCGGGCGGCGGACTGCGAGGCGGACATGCGGTTCTCCCGGAGTGAGGATGGCGTGAGGATGGGGCGGGGCCGACATCGCCCGGGCCGGGCCCGGGCGGGCCCACCCGACGATACCCGCGCCCGATGGGATACCTTCCCCCGCGTGATCGTCGTCGGTGGAGAAGCCCTGATCGACCTGGTGCCCGTCGCACAGCCGCCGGGCGCCCTGCTGCCGCGGCCGGGCGGTGGACCGTACAACACGGCGGTCGCGCTGGGCCGGCTCGGCGTGCGGACCGCTTTCTGCTCCCGGATCTCGACGGACGGCTTCGGCGTCTCGCTGCTCGACGGGCTGCGCGCGGCCGGCGTGGACCTCTCCCTGGTCCAGCGCGGGCCGGAGCCGACCACGCTGGCGGTGCCCTCGCTGGCCCCGGACGGCTCGGCGGCGTACGGCTTCTACGTCGAGGGCACGGCCGACCGGCTGTTCCGGCTGCCGCCCGCGCTCCCCGAGGGGGTACGGGCCCTCGCGCTCGGCACCTGCTCGCTGGTGCTGGAGCCGGGGGCCAGTGCGTACGAGACCCTGCTGCGCCGGGAGTCCGGGCGCGGGCTGCTGACCCTGCTCGACCCCAACATCCGCCCGGCGCTGATCGCCGACCCGGCGGCCTACCGGGCCCGCTTTCTGTCCTGGCTGCCGCACGTCGGCGTGCTGAAGCTGTCGGAGGAGGACGCGGCGTGGCTGGGCGGCCGCCCCGGCGACTGGCTGGCGGCCGGGCCCGCGGCGGTGGTGCTCACCCGTGGCGCCGGCGGCCTGACGGTGTGGACGCGGGAGGGAGCGGAGCATTCGGTGCCCGCACGCCGGGTCCCGGTGGTGGACACCATCGGCGCGGGCGACACCGTGAACGCGGCCCTGCTGCAGCGGCTCGCGGCCGGTGCGGGCGGCCCGGGCCCGGTGGACTGGCCCGAGGTGCTGTCCTACGCCGCCGCGGCGGCCGCGCTGACGTGCACTCGTGCGGGCGCGGAGCCTCCGTACGCCTCCGAGCTCAGCGGAGCGCGGCCCACACCGTAGCGGCCACCGCGGGGGCGAACTCCTCTACCGGCCCGACCGTGTCGGGCCCGGAGAAGTGCAGGAAGAAGGCCCGCTGGAAGCAGGCGCCGAGCAGCAGCGCGGAGGCGGCCGCCGGGTCGGCGTCGGGGCGCAGCCGGCCCCGTTCGAGCTCGCGGAACAGATGGCCGGTGAGGGCTTCCAGCACCACGTGCGGACCCGCGCCGATGCTCCGTACGCCCTCGCGGTGGCGGGCGAGCAGGACGGGATCGGCGAAGAGCGAGCCGGCCATGGGCATGGCTTCGGCGTAGAAGAGCGAGGCGTACCGGGCGATCTCGGTCAGCCGCTCCTCGACCGGCTGGTCCCCCGGGTCGGTGGTCAGCGCCGCCATCATCGCGCCGGCGTTGGGGCGGCGCTCCATCAGCACGCGGACGAACAGCTCTTCTTTGTTCGCGAAGTACTTGTAGAGCGCGGCCTCCGAGCAGCCGGCCTCACGGGCGATGGCCTTCGTGGTGGCGTTGGCCAGACCGGTGGTGCGCATCAGGGTTTCGGCCGCATCGAGCAGGCGTTCCGGGGTGGACCGGCTTGACTTTGGGGTGAGCATTCACTCACCATAACGGAAGCGGGGGTGAGTGAGCACTCACCCACCCTCGTCTCGGTCATGCGTCACACGTCATGCGTCACGTGAATGTGGGAGCCAGGATGAAACTCACGGTGTTCGGAGCCACGGGCGGGGTCGGCCACGAGGTGGTCCGGCAGGCACTCGAAGCGGGTCACGAGGTGACGGCGGTCGTCCGCGACCCGGCGCGGCTGAACGTACCGGCGCACGATCGGCTGCGCGTGGCGGTGGTACGGGACCTGTCCGACGAGGACGCGCTCGTCCCGGTGCTGGAGGGACAGGAGGCGGTGGTCTCCGCGGTCGGCCCGACGAGCAACAAACAGGCCAGGCTCACGCCGGTGGCGGGTCCGGCCCTGCGGTCGATCGTCTCCGCGATGGACCGGGCGGGGGTGATCCGCCTGTCGGCGGTCAGTGCGGCGCCGGTGGGTCCGCTCGCACCGGAGGACGGGGCGCTCACCCGGGTCGTGGTCTATCCGCTGCTGCGCAGGGCGCTGCGGGACGTGTACGCGGACCTCGCGGTCATGGAGGCGGCGATCGCCGCGAGCCGTACGCAGTGGACGGTGATCCGGCCGCCGCGGCTGCTGAACCGGCCGTTCACGGGGACGTACCGGCGGGCGGTCGACGCCAACGTTCCGGGCGGCAAGGTGATCGCCCGCGCGGACGTCGCGGACGCCCTCCTCACCACCCTGTCCGACCCCTCTACGTCGGGCCACGCCATCGGCGTCGCCGCGTAGCCCTCGGCCGGGGGCTGCCGCTGCGCGGTCGGAGTCCCCTACCCTCCCCCAGACTGCGTCCGGGGGACCCCCGGTTCCACCGTTCCCCGGGGCTACGCCCCGGACCCCCGCGCCTCAAACGCCGGCGGGGCTGGATGTGGCCGGCATCGGCGCAAATCCAGCCCCGTCGGGGAGGGCTACGCCTTGCGGGCGCGCGTGGCCTTCTTCGCGGGGGCCGGGGCCGCCGCCTTCTTCCGCGCGGCCGCCTTCTTCACCGGCCGGGCCGGCTCGGAGGCCGCGTCGGAGATGCGGTCCGCGCCCAGGATGTCCCGCAGGAACTTGCCCGTGTGGCTCGCGCCCACCGAGGCGACCTGTTCCGGCGTGCCCTCGGCGACGACGAGGCCGCCTCCGTACCCGCCTTCGGGACCCATGTCCACGACCCAGTCGGCGGTCTTGACGACATCGAGGTTGTGCTCGATGACGATCACCGTGTTGCCCTTGTCCACCAGCCCCGACAGCACCTTGATCAGCTTCGAGATGTCCTCGAAGTGCAGGCCCGTCGTCGGCTCGTCCAGGACGTACACCGTCCGCCCCGTCGACCGCTTCTGGAGCTCCGAGGCCAGCTTCACGCGCTGCGCCTCGCCGCCCGAGAGCGTCGGCGCCGACTGGCCGAGGCGGACGTACCCGAGCCCCACCTCGTTCAGCGTCTTCAGGTGCCGCGAGATCGTCGGGACCGCCTCGAAGAACTCCGAGGCCTCCTCGATCGGCATGTTCAGGACCTCGGCGATGGACTTGCCCTTGTAGTGGACCTCCAGGGTCTCCCGGTTGTACCGGTCGCCGTGGCAGACCTCGCACGGGACGTACACGTCCGGCAGGAAGTTCATCTCGATCTTGATCGTGCCGTCGCCGGAGCAGTTCTCGCAGCGGCCGCCCTTCACGTTGAAGGAGAAGCGGCCCGGCAGATAGCCGCGCACCTTCGCCTCCATCGTCTCCGCGAAGAGCTTGCGGACGTGGTCGAAGACACCGGTGTACGTGGCCGGGTTGGACCGCGGGGTCCGGCCGATCGGCGACTGGTCCACGTGCACGACCTTGTCGACGAGGTCGTCGCCGTCCACCCGCGTGTGCCGTCCCGGCACCGAACGCGCGCCGTTGAGCTCGCGGGCGAGGTGCGTGTACAGGATGTCGTTGACCAGCGTCGACTTGCCGGAGCCCGATACGCCCGTCACCGCCGTGAGCACGCCCAGCGGGAAGGACACGTCGATGTCCCGCAGGTTGTTCTCCTTGGCGCCGTGGACCGTGAGCTTGCGCAACGGGTCCACGGGACGGCGTACGTCGGGGAGCGCGATGGACCGCTTGCCGGACAGGTACTGGCCGGTGATCGACTCGGGGTTCTTCAGCAGCTCCTTCAGCGAGCCGCTGTGCACGACCTTGCCGCCGTGCTCGCCGGCGCCCGGGCCGATGTCCACGACCCAGTCGGCCACCTTGATGGTGTCCTCGTCGTGCTCGACGACGATGAGGGTGTTGCCCATGTCCCGCAGCCGGACGAGGGTCTCGATCAGCCGGTGGTTGTCCCGCTGGTGCAGGCCGATGGACGGTTCGTCCAGGACGTACAGCACGCCCACCAGGCCGGAGCCGATCTGCGTGGCGAGGCGGATGCGCTGGGCCTCGCCGCCCGAGAGGGTGCCGGCGGCGCGGTTGAGCGAGAGGTAGTCCAGGCCGACGTCGACGAGGAAGCGGAGCCGCTCGTTGACCTCCTTGAGGACCCGCTCGGCGATCTTCTTGTCGCGGGCGTCGAGCTTCAGCCGCCCGAGGAAGTCCGCGCACTCGCTGATCGACATCGCGGCGACGTCCGCGATCGAGCGGTCCATCACCGTCACCGCGAGCACGATCGGCTTGAGCCGGGTGCCCTGGCAGGTGGGACACGGCACCTCGCGCATGTAGCCCTCGAAGCGCTCGCGGCTCGCGTCGCTCTCGGACTCCGAGTGGCGCCGCTTCACGAACGGCACCGCGCCCTCGAAGGCCGTGGTGTAGGCCCGCTCGCGCCCGTACCGGTTGCGGTAGCGGACCTCGATCTGCGTCTTGTGGCCGTACAGCAGGGCCTTCTTCGCCCGCAGCGGCAGCCCGGCCCAGGCGATGTCGGTGCGGAAGCCGAGCTCCGCGGCGAGGGCGCCGACCAGCCGCTGGAAGTAGTCCTTGGTGTGGCCGAGCGACCACGGCGAGACCGCGCCCTCGTCCAGGGACTTGTCCTCGTCCGGGACGATCAGCTCCGGGTCCACCTCCATGCGCGTACCGATGCCGGTGCACTCGGGGCAGGCGCCGAAGGGCGAGTTGAAGGAGAAGGAGCGCGGCTCCAGCTCCTCGAAGGACAGGTCGTCGTACGGGCAGTAGAGGTGCTCGGAGTACATCCGCTCACGCTCGGGGTCGTCCTCAGCGAGGTCGACGAAGTCCAGGATCACCATGCCGCCCGACAGCCCGAGGGCGGTCTCCACGGAGTCCGTCAGCCGGCGCTTGGCGGTGTCCTTGACGGTGAGGCGGTCGATGACCACCTCGATGGTGTGCTTCTCCTGCTTCTTCAGCGTGGGCGGCTCGGAGAGCTGGATCGTCTCCCCGTCCACCCGGGCCCGGCTGTAGCCCTTGGTCTGGAGGTCGGCGAAGAGGTCGACGAACTCGCCCTTGCGCTCGCGCACCAGCGGCGAGAGCACCTGGAAGCGGCTGCCCTCGGGCAGCGCGAGCACCTTGTCGACGATCGCCTGCGGCGACTGCCGCGAGATCGGCCGGCGGCACTCGGGGCAGTGGGGCTTGCCGATGCGCGCGAAGAGCAGGCGGAGGTAGTCGTAGACCTCGGTGATGGTGCCGACGGTGGAGCGCGGGTTGCGCGAGGTGGACTTCTGGTCGATGGAGACGGCCGGGGAGAGGCCCTCGATGAAGTCGACGTCGGGCTTGTCCATCTGCCCGAGGAACTGGCGGGCGTACGAGGAGAGCGACTCGACGTAGCGGCGCTGGCCCTCGGCGAAGATCGTGTCGAAGGCCAGGGAGGACTTGCCCGACCCGGAGAGTCCGGTGAAGACGATGAGCGAGTCGCGCGGCAGGTCAAGAGAAACGTTCTTGAGGTTGTGCTCGCGAGCGCCACGAACGATGAGACGGTCGGTCACGCCGGTCCGCACCTTTCTTGAGAGAGCGGGGGCACTGGCCCCCGTCCCAAGGGTATTGGGGGGCGCCTCTGCGGTGGAGTGGGAGACTGGACTCCGAGCGTATAGCACGTGCATTCGATTTCCGGCACTCCGCAGCCCTCTTCACCCGATCGTGTGGCGAGGGCCCCTCGACCACTAGGCTCGGCCGCATGATGGATCATGCGCACGATCTGCGCTCCGTACGTGAGGCCACCGATCGGCTGCTGACCGCGGCCGCGAAGCTGGACAACGCGTCCCTGGCCGAAGAGTCACACCTCCCCGGCTGGAGCCGCGGCCACGTCCTGGCGCATCTCGCCCGGAACGCGGACGCCCTGGTCGAGGTCTTCGAGGGCCGCCCGATGTACGAGAGCGCCACCTCCCGGGAGTCCGACATCGAGCGTGATGCGAGGCGTCCTCTGCTGGAACAGCTCGAAGACGTCCGGAATTCCGCGGACCGCTGGCAGGCCGTCGCCGAACGCCCGCAGGACTGGACCCGCACCGTGGAACTGCGCAACGGGGTCACCGACACGGCAGCCCGGGTGCCCTTCCGGCGCCTGATCGAGGTCGAGCTGCACCACGTCGACCTCGACATCGGCTACGAGCTCTCCGACCTCCCCGCCGAGTTCACCGGCCGGGAGATCGAGTTCCTCGCGGATCGCTGGTCGGGCCGCCCGGAGGTGCCTCCCACCGCCCTGTCCGCCACCGACGGGCGCCACTGGCGGACCGGCTCCGAAGGCGACCCGGCCGTCACCGTCACCGGCACCGCCGCCGCGCTCCTGGGCTGGCTGGCCGGCCGCGGGGACAAGGGAGCCTCGCTGTCCGCCGAGGGCGGCCCCCTGCCGGCCCTCCCTCCGCTCTAGGATCGGTTCATGACGTACAGCGGAGCGGTCAAGGTCGGCGGTCCGGCCGACGTGCACGAACTCTCGGACCTGATGATTTCCAAGGTCGCGGTGGGCCCGATGAACAACAACGCCTACCTGTTGCGCTGCCGGGCCACCGACGAGCAGCTGCTGATCGACGCGGCCGCGGAGCCGCAGACCCTGATCGGCCTCATCGGCGGCGGCGGCATCGCCTCCGTGGTCACCACCCACCAGCACGGCGACCACTGGGGCGCACTGGCGGACGTGGTCAAGGCGACCGGCGCGCGGACGTACGCGGGCCGCTACGACGCGGAGGGCATCCCGGTCCCGACCGACGTGCCCGTCGAGGACGGGGACACGATCACGGTCGGACGGGTCACGCTGACCGCCCGCCACCTGGTCGGCCACACCCCCGGCTCGATCGCGCTGGTCTACGACGACCCGCACGGCCACCCGCACGTGTTCACCGGCGACTGCCTCTTCCCGGGCGGCGTCGGCAACACCTGGGGCGACCCGAAGGCCTTCGCCCAGCTCGTCGACGACGTGGAGCACAAGCTCTTCGACCAGCTGCCCGACGAGACCTGGGTCTACCCCGGCCACGGCAACGACACCACCCTCGGCAACGAGCGCCCCCACCTGGCCGAATGGCGCGAGCGCGGCTGGTAGCGGGCGGCGGAGAGGTCACCGGCCCGTCAACCTCGCGCCGGACCGCACTCCCTTCCGGTCATTGATGGCCGAACGCACGTCCTGAGGGGGCGGGGCAGGGTAATTGCTGCACCATGCAACAGGACCACCCCTCCCCCGCCCCCCTCCCCCAGTCCAAGGCCGTCCCGGCCGCCGCCGACCCGTCCCCTTCCTCCCCCTCGTCCCCCTCGTCCCCCTCGATGCTCCGGCTCGCCTCGGCCTCCCTCGTCGGCACCGCCATCGAGTTCTACGACTTCTTCGTCTACGGCACCGCCGCCGCCCTGGTGCTCGGCCCGCTCTTCTTCCCCTCCTTCTCCCCGCTCGCCGGGACCCTCGCCGCCTTCGGCACCTTCGGCGTCGGCTTCCTCGCCCGCCCGCTCGGCTCCGCCGTCTTCGGCCACATCGGCGACCGGTACGGCCGCCGCCCGGTCCTGCTCGCCTCCCTCCTGCTCACCGGCCTGGCCACGGTGGCGGTGGGCTGCGTGCCCTCGTACGCCTCCATCGGGATGGCCGCGCCGATCCTGCTGGTCCTGCTGCGCTTCCTCCAGGGCCTCGGCCTCGGCGGGGAGTGGGGCGGCGCGGTCCTGCTGACCTCGGAGCACGCCCCCGAGGGGCGGCGCGGGCTGTGGTCGAGCTTCCCGCAGATGGGTCCGGCGGTGGGGTTCCTGCTGGCCAACGGCCTGATGCTGACCCTGTCGAGCACGCTGTCCGACGGGCAGTTCGCCGCCTGGGGCTGGCGGGTGCCGTTCTGGGTGGCGGGACTGCTGGCCCTGACCGGGCTGTGGCTGCGCCGCTCGGTGGAGGAGACCCCGCAGTTCCGCGCGCTGGCCGAGACCGGCCACCGGGCCGACGCCCCGCTCGCCGAGGTCCTACGGGGCCACTGGCGCCTGCTCCTGCTCACCGGCGGGGCCCTGGCCGTGGGCTACGCCGTCTTCTACGCGGTCACCACCTGGTCCCTCGCGTACGCCACCGAGCACCTCGGCGTGCACCGCTCCGTGATGCTGGCCTGCATCATGGTGGCCGTCGCCCTGAAGGGCCTGGCCACCCCGGTGATCGCGGTGCTCGGCGACCGCTACGGCCGGCGCCCGCTCTGCCTGGCGGGCTGCGCCCTGTCCGCGCTGTGGATGTTCCCCTTCATCGCGCTGCTGCGCACCGCGGACCCGCTGCTGATGACGCTGGGCCTGCTCGGCGCCCTGCTGGGCATGGTGACGATGTTCGCGGTGGTGGGCGCGTACCTGCCCGAGCTGTACGCCCCGCGGATCCGCTGCACGGGCGCGGCCGTCGGCTACAACCTCGGCGGGGTGCTGGGCGGTGCGCTGACCCCGATCGTGGCCACCGCCCTGGCGGACGGCTCCGGCCCGCCGTGGGCCGTAGCCGTGTACCTGACGGCGATCGCCCTGGTCTCGCTGGCCTGTTTCGCGCTGCTGCCGGAGACCAACCCGGTGGTCGTGCGGCAGCGGACGGGCTCGGACGCGGACACGGAGAAGGGGGCGGCCGAAGCGGCCGCCCCCGTGTAGCCGCGGGGCTCGGATCCGGTCAGTCCTTCTGGGGCTCGGTCGGCTTGTGTCCCGGGTACACGTGGTCGGGGGTCACGATGCTGGTGACGGCCTCCCCGAAGAGGGTGCTGGGCTCCTGGCCCTCGTACAGGTCATCGGTGTTCAGGACGACGACCATGGTCGCCTGCTCCTCCGGCAGGTAGACGGTCAGCGTCTCGTACCCGGGCAGCGAGCCGTTGTGGCCGATCCAGCCCTGGACGTTGAAGATGCCGAGCCCGTAGCCCGCGCCGGGGATGATGCCGATCGGCTGGGTCTTCAGCCGCTCGGCCTGGGTCGCGGGGGTCAGCAGGGTGCCGGTGGCGAGGGTCTTCGCCCAGCTGCGCAGGTCCTCCAGGTCGGAGACCATCGCTCCGGCGGCCCAGGCCCAGGACGGGTCGAAGTCGGTCGCGTCCACGATCTTCCCGCCGGGCAGGTCGTTGGTGTAGCCGTGCGCGTGCGGCTCGGGGAACTCCGTCCCGACCGCGAAGAGCGTGCGGCTGCTCAGCCCGGCGGGCTTCACCACGTCCTGCCCGATGACGTCCTGGATCGGCCGGCCGGTGATCTTCTCCACCAGCAGGCCGAGCAGGATCAGGTTGGTGTTGGAGTACTCGAACTTCGCGCCCGGCTCGAAGTTCACCGGGTGCTTGAAGGAGATGTCGAGCAGCTGCTGCGGCGTGAAGGTGGAGGTGCCGGTGAGGTCCTTGTCGAACCCCGGGTCCTCGCTGTAGTTGAAGAGCCCGCTGCGCATGCCCGCGAGTTCGCGCAGGGTGATGCGGTCCCCGTTCGGGACGCCGCTGATGTACTTGCCGATCGGGTCGTCCAGCGCGAGCTTGCCCTGGTCGACCAGCTGGAGGAGGGCGGTGACCGTGAACGTCTTGGTCTCGCTGCCGATCCGGACCCCGAGGCCGGGCGTCATGGGCGCGCCGGTCGCCGTGTCGGCCACGCCGAAGGACTTCACGTAGCTGCCCTTGCCGGGGGCCCACAGGCCCACCGTCACGCCCGGCACCTTGGCCTGCTCCATGACCTGGCGCACGGCCGCGTCCAGTCGTGCCGCGACGGCCGGGGTGAGCTGCGGGAACTCCGTGTCGCCGTCCGGGGAAGGAGCGGCGGACACGGACCGCTCCGGGGCGGCGGCCCCGTACGCGGTGCCCGCGACGACCGGGACCAAGAGTGCGCCTGCGGCCGAGACGGCCACGCAGGCCCTGCGCATGCGCATACGGGTCGGCCTCATCGCAGGGCCTCCTGTCGTACGACGGCCAGGGCAACATCCTCAGCCTAGGCCCGAGCCACCCCGGTCGCGCGGCGACCGGGGTGGCTCGGGATCGGACGGGAGTGGCCCCGGATCAGGCGTCGATGCGCTCCGGGCCGGCGGCGGCCTCGGCGGCGTCGGCTTCGGACTGCTTCTTCGAGGCGATCAGGCTGGTGATCGTGGTGATCACCAGGACACCGCAGATGACGCCCAGGGAGACCGGGATGGAGATCTGCGGGACGTGCAGGCCCGACTCGTGCAGGGCGTGCAGCACGAGCTTGATTCCGATGAAGCCGAGGATGACGGAGAGGCCGTAGCTGAGGTGGACCAGCTTCTTGAGCAGGCCGCCGATGAGGAAGTACAGCTGGCGCAGGCCCATCAGCGCGAAGGCGTTGGCCGTGAAGACGATGTACGGGTCCTGGGTGAGGCCGAAGATCGCGGGGATGGAGTCCAGGGCGAACAGCACGTCGGTGGTGCCGATGGCGAGCATGACGACCATCAGCGGGGTCAGGACGCGCTTGCCGTTGCTCTGGATGAAGAGCTTGGTGCCGTGGTAGCGGTCGGCGACGCCGAACTTCTTCTCGATGGACTTCAGGAGGCGGTTCTCCTCGAACTCCTCGTCGTCCTCGTCCTTGCGGGCTTCCTGGATCAGCTTCCACGCGGTGTAGATGAGGAACGCGCCGAAGATGTAGAAGACCCACGAGAAGTTGGTGATGATCGCGGCGCCGGCGGCGATGAAGATGGCGCGCAGGACCAGGGCGATCAGCACGCCGATCAGCAGGACGCGCTGCTGGAGCTGTGAGGGGACCGCGAACTTCGCCATGATCAGGACGAAGACGAAGAGGTTGTCCACGCTCAGGGACTTCTCGGTGATGAAGCCGGCGAAGAACTCCTGCGAGGCCTGGCCGTTTCCGAACACCAGCAGGCCGAGGCCGAAGAGCACCGCGAGGACGATCCAGACGACCGTCCAGATGCCCGCTTCCTTCATGGAGACGTCGTGCGGCTTGCGGCCGATGAAGAAATCGGCGCCGATGAGGATGCTCAGACCGAGAATGGTCAGCACCCAGAGGGTCAACGAAACGTCCACTATTTACACGCCTCCGGCAGATGGCTCAGAACTTTGTCAGCGTCATCGCTGCCGGAGGTCTCTTCCACCCGGACGGCCAGGAGGCCACGGGCCGGCGCCCCGGGACCGATTGCAGTCCGTATTGACGGGCACGCCGTAGCAGGAAAGCAGGAATACTCCCCTCCGCACTCACCAGGGTACCCGCCGTGGGCACGCAAGGTAAAGGGGACCCCAAGAACTGGTCAGTAGCCGGTCATCGAGGCCGGGCGGCGGACCGCCCGGCCGCCGCTACCGCGCGCCGCCCCGGGCCGCCGCGACCCGCTCCAATGCCTGGTCGAGGACTCGGCTGCCCTGCGGCGGCAGATCCGGCTCGAAGATCCAGGCGTGGTGGACCCACGGGTCGGCGAGGTGGTTGTCCGGTACGGGCGACAGCCGCATCAGCGAGCGCCACAGCGGGTCCAGCAGCGGCCCGTAGGCCGAGGCCTCGTCACGGTCCGCGACCATCAGCAGGTGCACGCCGACCGCCGGGCCCTCGTCGGCGAGATAGCGCAAACGGGTGACGGCCCGGTCGTCGAAGCCGTGCGGGAAGTCGTGCACGATCAGGAGCTGATCGGACGTGTCCACATCGGGCGGCAGGTCCTCCGGAGCCCCGGCCCGCACCGCCATCTGTACGAGGTCCACCCGGCGGGTCAGCCGCTCCAGGGTCTCGGTGACCCCCGCGGCCCCGGCGGCGGGCGCCCCGGCCAGCACTCCGGCGCGCACCAGCGGGGCCAGCGAGGCGGCCCCGGCTCCGGCCGCGTCGATGACGTGGACGGCGAACCGGTCGGCGGGGTGGGCGGCCAGCATCCGCGCCGCGTGCGCGACGGCCATGTCCATGGCGGCCCGGCGCAGCCGGTCGGTGTCCATCGCCATGGCCGACTCCGAGCCGGTGCGGCCGTTGTCGATCCACAGGCCGCGCTCCAGCGGGACCCGGACCAGCATGGGGATGCGCAGGTCCGGCCGCTCGGGCAGGTGGAGGTCGCCCAGGCGCAGGGCGAGGGGAGCCTCGGCGGGCACGGAGTGCGCCTGCCAGACCGGGTTGTCCCAGCGCGCGTACGCGGCGGGCAGCGCGGGCTCGACCACCTCGGACTCGGAGGTGAGCTGGACCAGGTCCCGGTCGAGCACTTCCTGCGCCCGCGCGACCAGTTCCTCGCGGCGGGCCCGGGCGGTGTCCCGGGCGGCGTTTCCGGAGCCGCCGAGGCGGTGGCGGGGGTCGGACAGCGCCTCGTCGAGCTCGCGGTCCATCCGGGAGTCGGCGAACTCCACGGCGCCGCGGTAAGCGGCGACGGCGCGGGCCAGGTCCTCGAACATGCCCCAGACCTGGTTGTAGAGCCGCTCCTCCATGGACCAGCCGCTCGCGTCCCCGGCGACGGGGCGGGGCGCCTCGCCCGGCCGCGGCGGCTCGGCCGGGCGCGGCCCGGGCTCGGGCGACTCGGTGCTGGTGCGGCGGCGCGGGTGGGCGTAGCTGATGGTGGCCGGACCGCCCGAGGGGTCCGTGCCCGGCTCCGGGGGCATCGGCGGGGGTGTGGAGGCTGCCGGAACGTCCTGTGGCGCCGGGGCCGGCGTCTGGGCCTGGGCCTGGGCCGGGGCCCGGAGCCCGCGCGGGACGGTCGGGGCCGGCCCGCCGGGCAGGGCCGCGAGGGTGATGTCCCCGGTCGGCGCCGCGCCCAGGGCGGCGGCGGCCAGTTCGGCCGCGGCCGGGGCGGGCAGCCCGGCGTCGGTCAGGAGCGCGCCGAGGCCGGCGGCGTACCCCTGGCCGACGGCGCGCACCTTCCAGGCGCCCTGGCGCCGGTACAGCTCCAGGGCCACGACGGCGGTCTCCGACTCCAGTCCGGTCAGTGTGTACCCGGCGAGCTCCGCGCCCCCCGGGTCGGCCACGGACACGTAGGAGGCGGGGACCGCGCCGAAGCGCCCCGGGCCGCCGGGCGGCAGGACCAGGACGAAGCCGACCCGGTGGACGGCCGGTGCGACCGCGTCGAGGTCGACCGCTATGCGGTGCTGCCCGGAGGCGGCCCCGGGTACTTCCAGTCCGGGCAGGGTGCGGGCTCCCGGGTGGGCGACCGCCCCGGGGCCGGCGAGCCGGCCCGTGTCGTCGCCGAGCTGGGCCAGGGCGAGCACGGGTGTGCCCGCCGAGACCCTGATCTCCACCCGGCTCCGGGACAGGGGGTGGTTCTGCCCCCGGACCAGTTCGGCCGTCATCGTGCAGCCCCTCCCCCGTACCCGTTCTTCCGCCGGGCCCTCGATCGTGCCCGGTCCTGCTGTGCCGTGCTGCCCTGCTGTGCTGCTCTGTCGTGCTGTGTCGTGCTGGGTGCTGCCGTGCTGCCGGTCCTGCTTACAGGTGCGGCAGGATCGCCGGCATCAGGTCCTGGAAGGTACGGCCGTTGGCCGGGTTTCCGAGGGCCGTCATCTGCCAGCCGCTGCCGAGGCGCGACACCTTCGCCATGATCTGAGCGGTGTACTGGCCGCCACCGTCCAGCGTGTAGCGGGCCAGCTCCTGGCCGTTGGTCTCGTCGACGATGCGGCAGAAGGCGTTCTCGACCTCCTGGAACGTCTGGCCGGTGAAGGAGTTCACCGTGAAGACGATCTGGTCGATGTGCACCGGCACGCGCTGCAGGTCGACGAGGATCGACTCGTCGTCCCCGCCCTGGCCGACGCCGCCGACGAGGTTGTCACCGGTGTGCTTGACCGAGCCGTCGTCGCTCTGCAGGTGCCGGAAGAAGACGACGTCCACGGGCTGCTTGTCGGCGAAGAGCACCGCCGACGCGTCGAGGTCGATCTCCCGGGTCCGCGAGCCGAACAGCCCCCGGCGCTTGGCCGCCTGCCAGCCGAGGCCCATCCGGACCGCGGTCAGCGTGCCTCCGTCCGCCTTCTGCAGATTGATGGCCTGACCCTTGGTCATGTTGACCGTCACGCGCTGTCCCCTCTCCATAGCCCGCCCCCGATGGGGGTGCGCAGCGTGTACCTGCGGCTGTGCCAACCCTACTGACCGCCTCCGGGTCAGGCGAGGCCCGCTTCCTTCATCTGTCGCAGCTCCTTCTTCAGCTCGCCGACCTCGTCCCGGATCCGGGCCGCGACCTCGAACTGCAGCTCGGCGGCCGCGCCCCGCATCCGCTCGGTCATCTGCTCGATGAGTGCGGCCAGTTCGGCGGCCGGGCGGTCGGTCGCCACCACGGGGCCCTTCGCCCCCTTGGCCCCCTTGGCCCCGGCTTTTCCGCCCGCCGCGGCCTGCGCCGCCTTGCCGCCCAGCGCCGGGACGGGCGCCTTGAGGGCCTTGCCGTCCTTCGTCTGCCGGTAGCCGGTGCCGAGGAGCTCCTCGGTGTCGAGCTCCTCGCGGGCGATCGTGGCCACGATGTCGTTGATCTTCTTGCGCAGCGGCTGCGGGTCGATCCCGTGGGCCGTGTTGTAGGCGACCTGCTTCTCGCGCCGCCGGTTCGTCTCGTCGATCGCCTGGGCCATGGCCGGGGTGATGCTGTCCGCGTACATGTGGACCTGGCCGGAGACGTTGCGCGCCGCGCGTCCGATGGTCTGGATCAGCGAGGTCCCCGACCGCAGGAAGCCCTGCTTGTCGGCGTCGAGGATGGCCACCAGCGACACCTCGGGCAGGTCGAGGCCCTCGCGGAGCAGGTTGATGCCGACCAGCACGTCGTACTCGCCGGCCCGCAGTTCGCGCAGCAGCTCGATGCGGCGCAGGGTGTCCACGTCGCTGTGCAGGTAGCGGACCTGGATGCCGAGCTCCAGGAAGTAGTCGGTGAGGTCCTCGGCCATCTTCTTGGTGAGGGTGGTGACCAGGACCCGCTCGTCCTTCTCCACCCGCTGGCGGATCTCGTGCACCAGGTCGTCGATCTGGCCCTCGGTGGGCTTGACGACGACCTCCGGGTCGATGAGACCGGTCGGGCGGATGATCTGCTCGACGAAGCCGTCGCCGCGCGAGAGCTCGTACTTCCCCGGAGTGGCCGACAGGTAGACGGTCTGGCCGATCCGCTCCTGGAACTCCTCCCACTTCAGCGGCCGGTTGTCGAGGGCCGACGGGAGCCGGAAGCCGTGGTCGACGAGGGTCCGCTTGCGGGAGGCGTCGCCCTCGTACATCGCGCCGATCTGGGGCACGGTGACGTGCGACTCGTCGATGACGAGGAGGAAGTCCTCGGGGAAGTAGTCGATGAGCGTGTTCGGGGCGGAGCCGCGCTCGCGGTCGTCCATGTGCAGCGAGTAGTTCTCGATGCCGGAGCAGGAGCCGATCTGGCGCATCATCTCCAGGTCGTAGGTGGTGCGCATGCGCAGGCGCTGCGCCTCCAGCATCTTGCCCTGCTTCTCCAGCTCGGCGAGGCGCTCGGCGAGCTCGGCCTCGATGCCGCGGACCGCCTTCTCCATGCGCTCGGGGCCGGCGACGTAGTGGCTGGCGGGGAAGACGTAGAGCTCGCGGTCCTCGCTGATCACCTCGCCGGTCAGCGGGTGCAGGGTGGACAGGGCCTCGATCTCGTCGCCGAACATCTCGATGCGGACGGCCAGTTCCTCGTAGACCGGGAAGATCTCGATGGTGTCGCCGCGCACCCGGAAGGTGCCCCGGGTGAAGGCCACGTCGTTGCGGGTGTACTGGATGTCGACGAAGCGGCGCAGGAGCTGGTCCCGGTCCATCTCCTCGCCGACCTTGAGGGGGACCATCCGGTCCACGTACTCCTGCGGGGTGCCGAGACCGTAGATGCACGACACGGAGGCCACGACGATGACGTCGCGCCGGGTGAGGAGGGAGTTGGTCGCGGAGTGGCGCAGCCGCTCCACCTCCTCGTTGATCGAGGAGTCCTTCTCGATGTAGGTGTCCGACTGCGGTACGTACGCCTCGGGCTGGTAGTAGTCGTAGTACGAGACGAAGTACTCGACCGCGTTGTTCGGCAGGAGCTCGCGGAACTCGTTCGCCAGCTGGGCGGCGAGCGTCTTGTTCGGCGCCATCACCAGGGTGGGCCGCTGGAGCTTCTCGATCATCCAGGCGGTCGTCGCCGACTTGCCGGTTCCGGTCGCGCCGAGCAGCACGACATCCTTCTCACCGGCACGGATGCGCTTCTCCAGCTCGGCGATGGCCGCGGGCTGGTCGCCGCTGGGCGTGTAGGAGCTGACGACCTCGAAAGGCGCCACCGTGCGTTCGATCTTCGATACGGGCCGCATGGGTCAACCGTACGACCACCCACTGACACTCGGTGCCCGCCCGCCCGCCCGCCCCGGGCGGAGCCGTGCGGGCCTGGTCCGTTTGTCGTAGTTCGGTGGCGGCCCGGTGATCTCCAACCCCATGATCGCCGTACGCGGCTCTCCCTGAAAGTGCGTCGGAAACGCACCGCCGCCCGCGCATGGCCGCAACGAATGCCGCTCCGCGCCCGTTTGACGGCAGGAGCAGGGCCCATGACCCGAGGAGAACGTGCATGTACGTCCGATCCGCCGCCGCGGCCACCGCCGCCTTCCTGGGACTCACCCTGACCGTGTGCGGTGCGGGCTCCGCCTCGGCCGCACCCGGTCCGGACTGGCTGTCCAACCCGATCGTGTACGCCCACCGGGGGGCTTCGGCGTACGCCCCGGAGAACACCCTGAAGGCGATCGACCTCGCCATGGAGATGGGCTTCGACTGGGTGGAGAACGACGTCCAGCGCACCAGGGACGGGGAGCTCGTGGTCATCCACGACGACACCCTGCCCCGGACGACCGACGTCGAACAGGTATTCCCCGATCGCAAGCCCTGGCGGGTGAGGGACTTCACCGCTGCGGAGATCGCCCGGCTGGACGCGGGGAGCTGGTTCGGGCAGGAGTTCGCGGGCGCCCGCGTACCGACCCTGCGGGAGTACATGAACCGGGTCCAGCGCAACCAGCAGCGGCTGCTGCTGGAGATCAAGAAGCCGGAGCTCTACCCGGGGATCGAGCGGCAGACCCTGGACGTGCTCGGCGAGACCGGCTGGCTGGAAGAGGACCGCGTGGCCCGCCGGCTGGTGGTCCAGAGCTTCAGCGCCGCCTCGGTCCGCACCGTGCACGAGCTGCGCCCCGACCTGATCACGGCCTTCCTCGGCACCCCGGCCCTCGCCGACCTGCCGCGGTACGCCGAGTTCACCGACCGCATCAACCCCTGGCACACCACCATCAGCAGCGATTGGGTCGCCGCGGTGCACGGGCTGCTCGGCGCTCACGGCAAGGCCCTGGAAGTGGACACCTGGATCGTGGACGACGCCGCGACCGCCCGGAAGGTCCAGGACATGGGCGTGGACGGGATCATCACCGACAATCCCGACGTCGTACGGGAAGCGGTCGGCGGCTACTGACGCGCACGGCGCTGTCGGGGCTGTCGGGGCTGTCGGGGCTGTCGGGGCTGTCGGGGCTGTCGGGGCTGTCGGGGCTGTCGGCGGGGGGCCGTACCGTGAAGAGGTGGACACTCCTGAGCCCCGCGGGCCGCACCTCGAATGGACCGTCGTCGACAGCGATATCGGTCCCCTGCTCCTGGCCGCCACTCCCGAGGGCCTGGTCAAGGTCGAGTTCCATGCCGGACCGGACCGGGCCGAGAAGCTGATCGGCACGCTGGTCTCCCGGCTCGGCGCCGACGCCCGGCGCCCGCCGCCGGGCGAGGAGGTCCTGCTGGCCGAGCCGATACGCCAGCTCGACGCCTACTTCGCCGGTACGCTGCGCCGCTTCGAGCTGCCGCTGGACTGGCGGCTCAGCTCAGGCTTCAACCGGCAGGTCCTCCTGGAGCTGGACCGCTCCGTGCCCTACGGGGCGGTCGTGGGGTACGGCGAGCTGGCCGCCCGGGCCGGCACCCCGGGCGCGGCCCAGGCCGTGGGCAACGCCATGGGCTCGAACCCGCTGCCGCTGGTGGTGGCCTGCCACCGGGTCGTGGAGAACGACGGGGGCATCGGCGGCTTCGGCGGCGGCGTGGAGACCAAGCGCCGCCTCCTCGCCCTGGAGGGGGTACTCCCCCAGCCGCTGTTCTGAGGGAGCGGGCCGTGCTCCCGGTGCTCCCCGCGCTCCCGGAAACCTGTTCCGCCCGCCCGGCGGGGAGTGCGAAACTGCGGCGGTGACCACTCCTTGCGCCGTGCCCGCACCCCCTCCGCATCCGTGTCGGAGGTGGACCGCGTGAGCACCGCGCCCGGCACCGGCCGGCCCGTCGTCACGGTCACCGCCGCCGACCTGCCCCGACTGCGGCGCCGCACCTCCGGGGTACTGATCGCCGGCCAGGTGCTGGGCGGGATCGGCGTACCCATCAGCATCGCCCTGGCACCGGTCCTGGCCACCGAGGTCAGCGGCACGGAGTCGCTCTCCGGCTTCGCTTCGACCGCCTCCGTGATCGGCACCGCGGCCGTCTCCCTGCCGCTCGCCGCGCTGATGACCGCGCGGGGCCGGCGGCCCGGCCTGGTCCTCGCCTACGTGATCGGCGCGGCCGGGGCCGCCCTCGTCGTCCTCGCCGCCTCGGTCAAGAGCTTCCCGCTGCTGATGCTCGGCATGGCCGCCTTCGGAGCCGCCTCCTCCGCCAACCTCCAGGCCCGCTTCGCCGCCGCAGACCTCGCCGAGCCCGACCACCGGGCACGGGCGATCTCCGTCGTCGTATGGGCCTCCACCATCGGCGCGGTGCTCGGCCCCAACCTCTCCGCCCCGGCCAGCCGCAGCTTCACCGGCACCTCCATACCCCCGATGGCGGGGCCCTTCATATGGGCCGGCGCCATCTTCCTGCTCACCGCCGCGCTGATCGGCGTACTGCTGCGCCCGGACCCGCTGCTGACGGCCCGCGCGCTCGCCCCGGCCGCGGACCAGACCCGCGCCGGTCGGTCGCTGCGCGCCGGGTTCGCCGCCGTCAAGGCCTCCCCCCGGGCCCGGCTCGCGCTGCTCACCATCGCGGTGTCACACACCACCATGGTCTCGATCATGGTGATGACCCCGGTCGACCTCGGGCACCACGGAGCCGGGCTCCAGCTCATCGGGCTGGTCATCAGCGGGCACATCGCCGGAATGTTCGGCTTCTCGCCCGTGATGGGCTGGCTCGCGGACCGGGTCGGCCGGCTGTCCGTGATCGGGCTCGCCGCCGGGCTGCTGTCCGTCGCCGCGCTGCTCGCCGGCACGGCCGACGGGAACCACGCCCAGAGCGCCGCCGGTCTCTTCCTGCTCGGCCTGGGCTGGTCCGCCGGCATGGTGTCCGGCTCGGCGCTGCTGACCGACTCGGTGCCGCAGCCCGCGCGGGCCGCCGTACAGGGGCTGGGCGACCTCACCATGAACACGGCCGCCGGGGTCGGCGGCGCCGCCGCCGGGCTGGTCATGTCCCAGGCGGGCTACGGCTGGCTCAACGCGGCCGGCGCCGCCCTGCTGCTGCCGATGGCGGCGCTCGCGCTGTTCACCTCGCGACGCCGCCCGGCGAAGGACCCCGGCACCGGCACGGGTACCGCTCAGTAGCTGATGTGGTAGGCCTTGCGGAGCGTCTCGTGGACGGTCCAGGTGGTCTTGTCGCCCTCCCGCAGGACGCACGCGGACCCGGGGCCGACCTCCAGGGTCTCGCCGCCTTCCACCTCCACGGTGGCGCGGCCGCTCACCACCACGAACAGCTCGTTCGCCTCGGTGTCGGTGACCACGCCCGGGGTGATCTGCCAGATCCCGCGCACCTGCGAGCCGTCCGGCGCCTCCCACAGCACCTTGCCCGTCACCACGGGGTTCCCGGAGACGATCTGGGCAGGGTCGAGCTCGTCCACTTCCAGCTCGGAGTCGGGAAAGTCCGGCACGGAGACGGCGAAGGAAGCGGGGGCGGAGGCGTCGCGGTGATCACTTGTGCTCATGCTCCGGGAGCCTAACCGCGGTGCCCGGCTCGCCGGGGTGACCAGAGCGTCCAGCGCGCGCCCGCCCCACCCGTCACCCTGTCGCCCTTTTCGACGCACCCCTTTTCGACGCACCCCTTTTCGAGGCACCCCTCGCGCGGTGCGGCCCTGGCGGGCCTTACCGGCTTCGCGTCGCTGCGCCGGTCACCTTTTCGACGCGCCCCTCGCGCAGTGCGGCCCTGGCGGGCCTTACCGGCTTCGCGTCGCTGCGCCGGACTCCGTCCGGCGGTGGCCCGGCGGCGTTGCCGCCACTGGCGCCTGGGGCGGGGGCCGGTGGGCGGGTGCGGCTGGGTCGGCCCTGCGGGGCGAAGTCCCCTACCCGCCCTTCCACCGTTCCCCGGGCTCCGCCCGGACCCGCGCCTCAAACGCCGGCGAGGCTGGATGTGCCCCCGGTCCGCGAACGCCGGACGGGGCTGGACATGCCGCGGTGCGGGCTCCGGGACGGGAGCCCCAGGAGCTCCGGCGCAGCCCGGGGATCGCTCGGCGCCCGCTGCGAACCGGCTCCGGGCGACGTCGACCGAATCCAGCCCCGCCGGCGTTTGAGGCGCGGGGTCCGGGGTGGAATCCCAGGGGGTCCGGGCGCAGCCCGGGACCCGCTTCCAGCCCGTCCGGCGTTTGAGGACCGGGTCCGGGCAGAGCCCGGGGAACGGGCGAAGGGCGGGTAGGGGACTTCGCCCCGCGCAGCGGCACACCCGGGGCCGGCCGGGACTCGGGCCCGTGCCGGTGACGCAGTGACCGGGCGCGGCCCGGGCGGGCGGTGCACGCTCGCCGGTCGGCGTACAGCAGGTCGTGGCGGACGGCGAGTTCGTCGTAGAAGGCCCCGGGGTCCCGGGAGGCGGCCGCGTCCTGAGGGCTCGTGCGGGCACACCGCCGGGGCGGGTTCGCGCCGGTGCGGCGTCCGGGCGTTTGGGGTCCCGGATCGCGTGCCAGGGATGGGGACATGTCACAGCACACAGCATCTGAGCACACGGCGTCGGCCCCGGTCCCGGCCGCAGTCCCGGTCCTGTCCGAGGAGGTGCGCGAGGCACTGGACCGCCGGCAGCCCGTCGTGGCGCTGGAGTCCACGATCCTCGCCCACGGCCTGCCCCGCCCGGGCAATCTGGCGGTGGGCCTGGAACTGGAGGAGCTGGTCCGGGCGGAGGGAGCCGTTCCGGCGACCATCGCGGTCGTCGACGGGGTGGCGTACGCCGGGCTGGACAAGGCCCGGCTGGAGCGGATCGCGGGCGGCGGGGGCGTACGCAAGCTCGGTCACCGGGACCTGGCCCCCGCCCTCGCCACGGGGGCGACGGGCGCCACGACGGTCTCGGCCACCGCCTTCCTCGCCGCGCGGGCGGGGCTGCGGGTCTTCGCCACCGGCGGGCTGGGCGGCGTACACCGGGACTGGACGCGCTCGCAGGACGAGTCGGCGGACCTGGCGCTGCTGGCGCGCACCCGGATCACCGTGGTGTGCGCGGGGGTGAAGTCGATCCTGGACGTGCCCGCGACGCTCCAGCGGCTGGAGACGCTGGGGGTGGCGGTCCTCGGGTACGGGACGGATCGTTTCCCCGGGTTCTACCTGGCTGATTCCGGCGAGCCGGTGGACTGGACGGTGCACCGCCCGGAGGAGGTGGCGGCCGTGATGGCCGCTCAGGACCTCCTCGGCGGCGCGGAGTCGGCGCTGCTCGTGGCCAATCCGGTGGCGCGGGAGCGGCAGCTCGATCCGGAGCTGCACGACCGGGTGCTGGCCGAGGCGCTCGCGGAGTGCCGGGAGCGGGGCATCACGGGGCAGGCGGTGACCCCGTTCCTGCTGGGGTTCCTGGTGCGCGCGACGGGCGGCGCCTCCCTGGAGGCCAACCTCGCGGCGGTACGGGGCAACGTGCGCCTCGGGGCCCGGATCGCGCGGGCCTGGGCGGCCCGGCCGTGACCGCGGCGCCGGCCGCTCCCGCCGGGCCGGGGGCGCTGCTGGTCGTCGGGGACGTGGTGACGGATGTCGTGGCGGTGCACGCGGAGCCACTGGCTCCGGGTACCGACACCCCCGCCCGGATCCGGACCCTGCCGGGCGGCGCCGGGGCCAACGCGGCCTGCTGGGCCGCCCACGCGGGCGCGGCGGAGGTGCGCCTCCTGGCGCGGGTCGGCACCGAATCGGCCGGGTGGCACGAGCGGGCACTGCTCGACGCGGGGGTGCGGCCGAGGCTGGTGGTCGACCCCGCCGAGCCGACCGGGACGGTGGTCGCGCTGGTCGGCAAGGACGCGGAGCGGACCTTCCTGACCGACAGCGGAGCCTCGCTGCGGCTCTCCCCCGCCGACTGGGAGCCCGGGCTGCTGGACGGGGTCGCCCATCTCCACCTGTCGGGCTACCTGTTCTTCGCCGACGCGAGCCGGGAGCTGGCCCTGGTCGCGCTACGGGCCGCCCGTGCCCGGAACGTACCGGTGAGCGTGGATCCGGCGTCGGCGGGGTTCCTGGCCGCGCTGGGTCCGGAGCGCTTCCTGGCGGCCGCGGCGGGGGCCGGCGTACTGCTGCCGAACGCGGACGAGGCGCTGCTGCTCGCGGGGTCCCGCGGGCCGGCCGGAGCCGCCGGGGTCGCGCGGGCGGCGGCGGAGCTGAGCCGGCGGGTGCCGTTGGTGGTGGTCACCCGGGGCGGGGCCGGGGCGCTCATCGCCGAGGACGGCCGGGTGACGGCCGAGGTCGCGGCGGAGAGCGCCGAGGCGGTGGATTCCACGGGCGCCGGGGACGCCTTCACGGGCGCCTTCCTCGCGGCCCGGCTGGCCGGAGCGGGATCGGCGTGGGCCGCGGGGGCCGGCTGCCGGGCGGCGGCGCTGGCGGTGACCCGGCTGGGCGGGCGGCCGTAGGGAGCGGGGTCAGGAGGTGTACTGGTGGTCGAGGGAGTCGATGACGCCCGCGCCGTCCAGGTGGTACCGGAAGACACGGCCCTGGTTCGGGTGGGCGATCAGCCAGTCGATGAGCTGCTGGAGCGTGATCGGCTGGCTCACGGTGCTCGCGACGATGGGGGTGACGGCCGTGATCTTGGCGTCCTCGGCGATGTTGAGGAAGGTTTCCTTGCCGGTGGTCTCGAAGGGGGCGGCATCCGCACCGGGGGCGGCGCAGCCCCAGTTGCCGTGCTTGATGATCAGGCTGTGGACCCCGCCCTCGGGGGTGTAGCGGTAGACGGCGATCTCGTCGGGCGAGATCGGCATCTTGTGGTCGCAGGTGGACCCGGGCATCGGGGCCTTCTTCGTGCCCGCCGGCGTGGCGGCCGAAGTGGCGCTGGGAGCCGGCTTCTTCGGCGTGGCCGACGGCGCCGAGGAGGGAGACGGGGAGACCGACGGCGGGGTGGTGCCCGTGGCCGCCGCGCTGGTGGCGGGGCTCGCGGGGGTTCCCGGCGCACCGGTCTCGTCGTCACCGTTGCACGCCGTGAGGGCCAGGGTCCCGCACAGGGCCAGCGCGGCGAGCGCCGCCTGCGCGCGCAACCGTCTCGCGCCCCGAACCGCCGTGCCGTGTCCGCGCATTGCGTTCTCCCTCTGCCAAGGCGCCACCGCGGTGGCCGCCGTCGAAGCGTGGCGTCAACGTAGCGCGCGGTTCCGGCCGGAGCGATGGCCGGAACCGATCGTCACCGTGCCGGAATCCCCCTGTTGCGGTTCCCGGACCTCCGTGACGGGGCCGGGGGTACGCAGCGGTACGCGCGGCGGCCCGCGGAGTCAGCCGGCGCGCCCCCCGCGCAGCCCCGTCCAGGCCGGGTGGCGCGGATCGTCGGCCCGGACCAGGGCGTCGGCCCGGTCCGCCGGGCCGGTCTCGGCCTCGTAGCGCGCGAAGGCGGGGAGGGTCCAGCGGGCGGACTCCTCGGTGCGGCGGGCGAGCGCGCCCGGGGAGAGGCCGATGTGGACGCTCAGGTCGAAGGGGAACCAGTGGCCCAGCAGCATCGGGCCGTGCACGATGAGCACGCCGCCGGGCGGGAGTTCGGCGTAGGGGCTGCGGGTCGCCCGGTCCTTGACCGGGTCCCAGAGGTCGGGCAGCACCCGGCCGGTGCCGCCGGGGTCGGTCGGGCCGAAGACCTCCCGCCAGAGCGCCGCCGTGTCGTACCAGCCGTCGAGGTAGGAGTCCACGTCCTCGCGGCCGAACTCGAAGCGGAGGGAGGCCGGGCGCAGGAAGCCCTCGGCCGCCACGACCAGGACCGAACGCCCGCGCAGGCGCAGCGCGTCGGCGAGCTCCGCCGCGAGCACGCCGGTGCGGGCGGCGGGCGCCCCGTCGATGCCCACCCGCTGCCATCCGCCCACCGGGCCGCCCCCGCTCTCGCCCGCGTCCTTGCCGTTGTCGTTGCCGTTGCCGTTGTTTTCGAGGTGGCCGGCGAGCCGCTCGGCCATCCGCTGCCAGGTGATCGCTTCCAGCTGCACCAGCCCATTGTCAGTGGTCGCCCCTAACGTTTTTCACGAGGGATCACCGGCGCACAGGGGGCCGGTGGCCCGGCCTTGGGGAGGGGTCTGTCATGGCTCGGGAGACGACGTATCTGGAGCTGTCCCAGGAGGACGGCGGTGCCCACAAGTTCTACGAGGTCACCGTCGACGGCACCGCCGTCTCGGTGCGGTACGGGCGCATCGGCGCGGACGGCCAGCTGCAGAACTCCTCCTTCCCGACCGCCGAGAAGGCACGGGCGGCCGCCGCCAAGAAGGTCGGGGAGAAGGTCCGCAAGGGCTATGCCCCGGCGGTGCGCGGCGCCCGCGCGGCCCGGTCGGTGACGCGCCGCCAGGTGACCTCGACCCCGTCCACCGCACGCGCGGTGGCCCCGGTCCTGTGGCGGTTCCGTACGGGGTCCTCCGCCTTCGGGATCCATGTGGACGAGGACCGCTGCTGGGTCGGCAACCAGGCCGGAGACGTCTACACGGTGAGCCACAGCGGTGAGGTGCTGGCCCGGTACTCGCTGCCGGACGGGGTGAAATGCCTGGTGGCGGACGAGTTCTGGATCTATGCGGGCTGTGACGACGGCACGGTGTACGACCTGTCCTCGAAGGTGCCGTTCGGGGCGTACGACATCGCGGCCGACGTGGACATCTTCTGGCTCGACATCCGCGAGGGCGTGCTGAACGTGTCCGACCGCAGCGGCGGGCTGACGGTCATCGACCACGAGGACGAGTTCCAGTGGTCGCGGCGCTCGGCCGGTGAGAACGCGTGGATGGTGCGGGCGGACGAGCGGGCGGTCTACCACGGCCACAGCAAGGGGGTGACGGCCTACGCCCCGGACGGCGGCGGGCAGTTGTGGCACACGAAGACCAACGGTTCGGTGCTGTTCGGCTGGCAGGAGGACCACGCGGTGTACGCGGGGACCGGTCGCAACACGGTGGAGCGGCTGTCGAAGGCGACGGGCGCACTGGAGGCCTCGTACCGGTGCGACGCGGCGGTCTATTCGTGCGCGACCTCGCCGGACGGCCGGCACGTCTTCGCCGGCGACCTCGCGTCGTCCGTGTACTGCTTCGACGCCGACGGGCGGCGGCTGTGGAAGCTGGGCACCGGCAGCGGGGCCGCGCTGTCCATGCAGTACCTGGACGAGCGGCTGTACTTGGTGACCACGGACGGTTCGCTGGTGTGCGTGGACGCGAGCGAGGCCGCGATCGCGGCCGCCCGGGAGGGGTCGGTGCCGACGGCCGTGGACGTGAAGTCGGCGGCCGCCCTGCCCGTCTTCACCCCGGCCGCCACCCCGGCCGCGGTGGCGACGGTGTCGGTGGCCTCGGTGCCCGCGGGCGGTGTGGTCGTGGAGTGCGTGCAGCAGGGCCAGCGGATGCGCGTCCAGGTGGTGTCGGGCGGGTTCGAGCCCTCCTGGAACGTGCAGTTCCCGCGCGGGATACGGGAGCCCGGCGCCCGGTACGTGGTGGACGGCCTGCATCCGGCGGCCGGAGGCTTCTACCGCGTGCGCGGGGAGATCCGCCGGCTCGTCTGAGCGGTGGCCGGGGTCACGGGAGCCGGGGTCACCGCGTCCGCGTGGGGCAGGCGCACGGCGTGGCCCCGGGCGGGGCCTCGGCGGGCAGCGCGAAGGGGTCGCCTTCGGCGAGGGCGGCGGTCACGCAGAGCACGACCGGCTCGGCGCCGAGGTTGCGGCCGAGGTGGACGTGGCGGCGGCCGGCGGGCTCGACGAAGCTCGTGCCGGTGTGATGGACCTCGACCGTGCCGTCGCGCAGGATCCGGGTCAGGGTGCCGGACTTGACCACCGCTATCAGCGGGACGCGATGGTAGTGCCAGCCGGTGCAGCCGCCCGGTTCTATCGCGACCTCTCTCACCACGAGGTCGGAGGCCACCTCCGCCTTCGGGCGCCTGCCCGCGGCCCTCGGGCGCCCCGCCGTCGCCTGCCGTCCCGCCATGTTTCCCTCCTCCATGGGCCAGGCTCGGCCCACTCGACTCACGGTAGGAGGACACCATGAGGTCAGGGAAGACTCTGTGAAACCGCAACTACCCATACTTACAAGGTGATATACGGCCGGAACGGCGGTATCACTTCGGCATGAGCCTGGTCGTTTTCGAGTCGACGAAGCAGATCCACTGCGCGGAGTGCCGGCAGGGACCGCTGCGCCGCCTCGTCCGCGAGGCCGGCGTGCCCCGCTGCCTGGACTGCGCCGACCTCGGACACCTCGTCTACCTGCCGCGCGGCGACACGGCCCTCACCCGGCGGGCCCACGAGGCCAGTTCGCTGTCCGCCGTCGTCGTCCGCTTCCACCGGCGCCGCCGCCGTTACGAGCGCCTGGGAATCCTCGTCGAGGACGCGGCCCTGGCCCGCGCCGAGCGCGCCTGTCTCGCGGACGCCGAGGCACGGTCCCGCCGCCGGGAGCGCGACCGGCTGCGCCGGGCCGCCGAGGACACCCGGTTCACGGCGGCCTTCGCCGCCGAGATCCTGCGCCTGTTCCCCGGGTGCCCCGCCGACCGGGCCCGGGCCATCGCCGCGCACGCATCGGTGCGCGGCAGCGGCCGGGTGGGCCGCAGCGCGGCCGGCCGGGCCCTGGACCCGCCGGCCGTGTACGCGGCGGTACGGGCGGCCGTGCGGCACCTCGACACCGAGTACGACGCCCTGTTGATGGGGGGCGTGCCCCGGTTCGCGGCCCGGGCCCGGCTGGCGCCGCGGATCGACGCGATCCTGGACGGCTGGCGGGCCGCCTCCGAGGCGCCCGCGCGGGCTAGTTGAGCCGGAAGCGGCGGTAGAGCAGCACTCCGCCGAGCAGCAGGGCGCCGCCGCCGGACAGCAGGTAGCCGGCGCCCTCGGCCCCGGTGTGGGCGAGCGCCGAGGGGTGGTTGCGCGGCGGGGCCGGCGGGGTGACCGGCCGCACGGTGACGGGCGGCTGGACGGGCTTGCCGACGACCGGGGTCGAGCCGTTGACGGCGGTGTTGCCCACGGAGGGGTTGCCGACGCCGACGACGCTCACCGAGTTGCCGCTGATGTTGACCGGCACCTGGACGGGGAGCTGGAGCCCGTTGCCGGACAGCAGCCCCGGAGAATCCTTTCCGCGCCCATCGGCCACCGCACCCCGGCCGTGCCCGCCGTGGCCGCCGTCTCCGTCGTGGCCGCTCCCCCCGCCGTTCCCCGCACCGTTTCCGGCGCCGGGTTTCGAGGGGTGCGAGGGGCCGGACGGCCGCGGCCCAGGATGCCCCGGCTTCCCGCCGCCCTGGTCCGCGTTGACGCACCGGTTCCCGGCTGCCGGGTTGAGCACGCCGACCACGCTCACCGTGTTCCCGCACACGTTCACCGGGGCGTGCACCGGCAGTTGCAGCAGATTCCCCGACAGCACCCCCGGCGACCGCACGGCCTGCCCGCCCGCCTCCGCGTCGGCGTAGGCGAAGCCGCCCGCACCCGCGACCGCGAGTCCACCCCCCGCAACCACCGCCGCGATCAAGCCATTCCGACGACTGTGACGCATCAGTTTTCCTGCCTTCCGGAAGGGTCCACGGGCGTTGCACCCGTACCGGAAACAACGCCGTAACCCCATTCGGGTTATAGCGCCGGTAGGCATTTCACTCCATCGTGTACTGGGTAATCCATACTTCATGACTCGCCCGCTGCTCCTCCTCGACGTGGACGGCCCCCTCAACCCGTTCCGGTCCCGCCTCGCAGGTCTCCGCGGATACACCAGCCACCGCATGCGTCCGAGCATCTGGCTGTCCTACCGCGCACCGGAATCCCGCAGTGCCAGGCGCGGTGTGCGGGTGCGGCTGCACCCGGGCCACGGCGCCCGGCTGCTGGCCCTGCCCTACGAACTCGCCTGGGCCACCGCCTGGACGCACGAGGCCAACACCCTGATCTCCCCGCACATCGGCCTACCCGCTGATCTTCCTGTCATCGAATGGCCGGAACCCTTCACCCGTGACCCCGACGGCCTCTTCTGGAAGACCCGCCCCCTCCTGGAATGGGCGGCCGGCCGCCCCTTCGCCTGGGTCGACGACCTGATCACGCCCCAGGACCGCGCCTGGGTCGCCGCCCACTACCCGGCCCCGGCCCTGCTCCTGCGCATCCACCCCCGGCACGGCCTGCGCCCGCAGGACTTCGCCACCCTCGGCCGCTGGGCGGCCGGGCTCAGCCCAGCAGCGCCGTGACCGGGTCCGGGGAGGGGTGGCGGCCCGTGGGCCACCAGTCGTCGTCGCCCAGCCGGTTCTCGTAGGAGTACCAGAGGCCGTCACGGCCGAGCCTGAGCTGGCGGGAGGTGCCCGTGAGCCGGTTGCGGTCGGGGCGGAACGAGCCCTGGGCGGCGGCGATGAGCGCCGGGCGGGCCCGGTCGAAGGGGCCGGCGGGCGGATCCCAGGGCTCTTCGAGGGCGAGCAGGGCGGGCAGACCGCCCTGCCGCCAGGCGGCCGCCCCCCGGGCCAGGTCGGTGGTGCTGCGCCCCGTGGCGCGGGCCAGCTCACGGTAGAGCGCGCGGGCGGCGCCGGTGAGCCCGGCCGTGGGGTGGGCCGAGGCCAGCCGGACGGCGTCCTGCCAGCGGCTCAGCCCGGCCATCGGATCCTCGGCGGTGCGCAGCAGAGCCAGGGCGCGGGCGGCCGCGTCCCCGGCGAGCTGGTCCAGGGCGAGCGGGTCCGGGGCCGCCGGGTCGGCCGGGTACGCGGGCGGCAGCCCGGCGGCGGACGGCGCCGTCAGGGGAGCGGGCAGCGGCGGCAGGACGGTGCGGGCGAGCGCGGCACGGGCCGGCACCCCGGGGAAGTCCGGTGTCTCATCGGGCTGTTCGCGCGCGGCGTGGGCGGCGTTGCGGCGGGTGAGCTCCTCCAGCAGCTCCCGCTCACCGCGGCCGCGCAGCAGGAGCAGGACGAACGGGTCGGCGTCCAGGAGCCGGGCCGCGCGATAGCACAGGGCCGCGGCGTGCTTGCAGGGCGGGCGCGCGACGTCCGGGCAGGAGCAGCGCGGCTCGAGCTCCCCCGCCCCGGGCAGGACCGACTCGGAGAGGGACTCCGGGACCTCCCGCTCCAGCAGCGCGGCGAGCGCTGTCGGATCGGCCACCACCGACTCCAGCAGCTCGCTCCACTCGGCGTCCGAGAAGGCGGGCAGGGACAGCTCGGTGCGGTACGGCCGCGGCCGGCTGCCCCGTACGTAGGCCACGATCCGGCCCGGGGTGATGGTGACGGCGTCGACGTGGCCCTCGGCGGCGTACGTCCGCCCCCGGGCCAGGCGGGCTCCGTCGCGGGCCACCGCCTCCAGGGCGGACACCCAGGCCCGGCCCCACCAGCTGACGGCCTCCAGCCCCGGCGGCACGGTCTCGAAGGTGCGGCGGCGGTCGTCGCGCGCGGTGATCACACGGGCCTGCGCAGGGAGACGAGGTCGGCCAGCTCGCGATCGGTGAGCTCGGTCAGCGCCGTCTCGCCGGAGCCCAGCACGGCGTCGGCCAGCGCCCGCTTCGCCTCCAGCATTTCGGCGATCCGGTCTTCCACGGTGCCTTCGGCGATGATGCGGTGGACCTGGACGGGCTGGGTCTGGCCGATGCGGTAGGCGCGGTCGGTGGCCTGCTCCTCGACGGCCGGGTTCCACCAGCGGTCGTAGTGGATGACGTGGCCGGCCCGGGTGAGGTTGAGGCCGGTGCCCGCCGCCTTGAGGGAGAGCAGGAACACGGGGACCTCGCCCGCCTGGAAGCGGTCCACGAGCTCCTCGCGACGCGGAACGGGCGTCCCCCCGTGCAGCAGTTGGTGGGAGATCCCGCGGGCCGTCAGATGGCGCTCGATGAGCCGGGCCATCGTCACGTACTGCGTGAAGACCAGCACGGAGCCGCCCTCGGCCAGGATCGTGTCGAGCAGCTCGTCGAGGAGGGCCAGCTTCCCGGAGCGGTGCACGATCCGGGGCTCCGCTTCCTTCAAATACTGGGCGGGGTGGTTGCAGATCTGCTTGAGCGAGGCCAGCAGCTTCATGATCATGCCGCGCCGCTCGATGCCCTCGCTCGCGCCGATCACGGCCATCGCCTCGTCGACTGCCGCCTGGTAGAGGGAGGCCTGCTCGCGGGTGAGGGACACGGGGTGGTCGGTCTCCGTCTTCGGCGGCAGTTCGGGGGCGATCCCGGGATCGGACTTCTTGCGCCGCAGCAGGAACGGCCGGACCAGCGCCGCCAGTCGGGCGACCGCGGCCTCGTTGCCCCCGTCCTCCTCCGTCTGGTGCTCCACGGGCCGGGCGTGCCGGGCCCGGAACGCGGTGAGCGGGCCGAGCAGTCCGGGCGTGGTCCAGTCGAGGAGCGCCCACAGCTCGGAGAGGTTGTTCTCCACCGGGGTGCCGGTCAGCGCCACCCGCGCGGGCGCCGGGATCGTGCGCAGCGCCTTCGCGGTCGCCGAGTGCGGATTCTTGACGTGCTGGGCCTCGTCCGCGACGACCATGCCCCAGGGCTGTTCGGCCAGCCGGGCCGCTCCCGCGCGCATGGTTCCGTACGTGGTGAGGACGAATCCCCCGGCGGGTTGGTCGGCCAGCCCTTCGAGGCTGCGGCCGGCGCCGTGGAAGCGGCGCACCGGCGTGCCGGGGGCGAACCTCTCGATTTCCCGCTGCCAGTTGCCCAGCAGCGAGGCCGGGCAGACCACCAGCGTCGGCTCGGGACGGTCGCGGTGCAGGTGGAGCGCGATCAGCGTGACGGTCTTGCCCAGACCCATGTCGTCGGCGAGGCAGCCGCCCAGTCCGAGCGATGTCATCAGGTCCAGCCAGGCCAGACCACGCGCCTGGTAGTCGCGCAGGGTGGCCTTGAGCCCGGCCGGCTGGGGCAGCGGGGACAGCTCCCCGGTCAGCCGGTCCCGCAGGGCGGCCAGCGCCCCCACGGGCACCGCCGCCACGGGCTCGCCCTCCACCTCGGCGGTCCCCGTCAGTACGGCGGCCAGCGCGTCCACCGGGTCCAGCAGGCCCAGCTCCCGCTTGCGCGCTTTGCGCACCAGCTCCGGATCGACCCGCACCCACTGGTCGCGCAGCCGCACCACGGGCCGGTGGGCCTGCGCGAGCGCGTCCATCTCCCCCGGGGTGAGCCGGTCCCCGCCGAGCGCCAGCTCCCAGGAGAAGGCGAAGAGGTGCTCGGCGTCGAAGAACGCGGTGCCGTCGGTGGCGGAACCGGGCGCGGTGGACCGTACGACGGCGGTCGCGGACAGCGTACGAGCCAGCTCGCGCGGCCAGTGGACCAGGACTCCGGCCTCCGCCAGCCGGGTCGCTGCCCGGCCCAGCAGGTCTTCGAGCTCGGGGTCCGAGAGGGCCAGGACATCGGGGACCGGCTGGTCCAGGAGCCGCAGCAGCGGCGGCCAGACCCGGGCCGCCCGGCGCAGCGCGAGGACGGCGTCGATCCGCGCGCGGGGTCCGAAACCGGCCGCGGCGGCGCCCGCCCAGAGCATCGCGGCGTCCGTGACCAGGGTCGGGTCGGCGAGGCTGTGCACCTGGACGACGGCGGCCCCGGCGCGGCGCACGTCCTCCTCCGGTCCGGTCCCGCTCTCGGCCTCGTCGAAGAGGCGGAAGGAGGACAGGTCGAGGCGGAGCGAGATCCCGACTCCGGTGTCCGCGCCCGAGGCGACCTGCGCGGCCCAGTCCCGTATCCCCGGAACCTGCTGCGGCTCGCGGGCCGCGAACGGCCGGCCCGCGGCGAAGGGCGCCGCGGGGGTCCGGGGCAGGCTGTCGGCGACGGCGTCGAGGAACGCCCTGACCAGCGCCTCCGGCTCGGGCAGGTGGAGCGGGCGGCGTCCGGCGAGCGGGGTGGCGTACCCCTCGTGGGGCAGGGCGGCGGCGACCGCGCGCAGATGCGCGATGTCCTCGGCGTCCAGCGGTCCGGCCCGCCAGGCATCGACGCCGTCGGGGGTCAGCCCGGGCAGCAGACGGCCCCGCGCGACGAGGGAGAGCGCCTGGACGGCGGCGGTCCCCCAGGCGCGGGTCGCGGGATGCGTGACGGGCCTGCGGACCGCGCGGACGAGCACGGGCAGGGCGGCGGTGACCGTCAGCGTGACGGCGGGCACGGTGCGGGTACGGACGCCCTCGCCATGGGCGCGGACCACCTGGAGCGTGGCCGGAACCCCTTCGGCGGGCAGGGGGTCCCCATCAGGCGCCCAGAACGCGATGCGGCTCTCGCGGGGCACGGCGGCGGGGAGGAACACGGCGGCGTGCCGCGGCAGGGCGGAGACGGACGCGGCCGACTGCCCCGGTGCGTGCCGCGTCGTCGGCGTAGCCATCGTGTCCCCCCTCTCGCACCTCTCGCACTCTCCGCGATCTCCACAGCTTCCCGGTCGTCGCGGTCAGACGGATCCCGTCTGCCGTCGAGTCTAGGCGGGGGCACTGACAATGCCGCTGAGCTGTGTGTTTCCCAGAGACCCAGAGGTCCGGAAACCCGAAACCCCGGCGCCCCCACGGCCCCGCAGGCCGACAGCCCGGCATGCCAGCCACCCCGCGCCCCGGCGCCCCGGCGGTTCAGCGGCCCGGCGACCCTGCGGTTCAGCACCCAGCCACCCAGCAGCCCAGCGATCCGGCGGTCGGGGCGGTACAGCGGCCCCCGGGCGGTACGGCGGCCCCCAGCGGCCCGGCGACCTGGAGACCTGGCGATCCGGCGATCCGGCGATCCGGCAGCCCAGCGGTCCGGGCGGTCCGGGCGGTCCGGCGGTGGGGCGGTCCGCCGGTCCCACGGTCGGGCGGTCCGCCGGCCCAGCAGCCCAGCGCCCCGAGTCCAGCGATCCGGCGATCCGGCGATCCGGGCGCGCAGCGGTCCGGGCGGTCCGCCGGTCGGGTCGGTCCGCCGGTCGGGTCGGTCCGCCGGTCCCGCGGTTCAGCGGCCCCAGCGGCCCGTCAGCCCAGCAGCCCGGCGACCCTGCGGCTCAGCCAGCCAGCAGCCAAGCGATCCGACGATCCGGCAGCCCGGCGGTCCGGGCGGTTGGGGCGGTTGGGGCGGTACGGCGGCCCCACCGGCCCGGCAGCCCGGGGACCTGGCAGCCCGGCGACCTGGCGACCCTGCGGCTCAGCCACCCAGCAGCCCAGAAGCCCAGTGATCCGGCGGCCCAGCCGCCCAGCGGCTCAGCGGTCCGGCAGCTCAGCGGTCCGGCAGCTCAGCGGTCCGGCAGCTCAGCGGCCCAGCACCCAGCTGCCCGGCGGTACGGCGGTACGGCCGCCCGGCGGTACGGCCGCCCCGCGACCCGGCACCCCGCGCCCCCGCGGCCCGGCAGCGCAGCGGTTCAGCGGCCCCAGTGGCCGCGGTCGTGGGCGTACCCGTAGACCGGACGGTCCGAGGAGACGGCGGAGATGCGCCAGGGCCGGCCGGCCTCGTCGAGGCGGAGGGTGCCGGAGCCGGTGGGGCTGCTCCAGCGGAGGTCCAGGTACCAGTCGCAGTCGCATCCGGTGCTGCTCGCCACCACCCGCAGGACGGCCGGTTCGGCGGCCGAGACCCGGAGCGGGAAGGCGGGGGCCTTGATCTCCTCCCCCTCGTTGTTGCCGGCCACCGGCCGGGCCAGCGGGCGCGGGGCGTCCAGGTTGACCGTGAATCCGGCCGGGGTGAGCCCTCCGCCGCAGCCCTGCGACATCTGGTAGACGTTCCACGCCAGCGGGGCCCGCCGCCCGGCCACCCGTACCTCCAGGTTCTCCAGGACCACCGGGTCCGGACCCGTGCCCAGCACGGTGACCTCCACGATCTGCGTCCCCGCGTGGACGGCCTTCCGCCCCGCCGCCCACGCGGGCGCGTCGGCCTCCACCGGGGGCGCGGGCACCGCCGAGGGCGCCGGCTCGGCGAGGTACGCGTGGTCGCACGCCGCCGCCCACACGTGCGACCGCACGGCCGCGCGCAGGGGCGGGGAGGCCGGCGAGGGGCCACCCGTCGCCGTGGGCCCGGTGGATGCTCCCGTCGAAGCCCCCGCCGTCGGCCCGGCCGTCGCTGCCGTACCCGTGGCCGCCACCGACGCCGTCGGCCCGGCCTGGGGTGCCCGGTGGTCGGGCCCGGTCCGCGGAAGCCACCGGACGCCCACCGCGAGGGCCACGACCGCGGCGACCGCCACCCCGGCCAGTAGCAGCCGGCGCCCGGACCGGCGCGGCACCGGCGCCCCCGGAACATCGGGATCCGCGGCCGCCACCTCAGGATCGGTCTCCGGATCGGTCTCCGGATCCGCCCCGCCCTCCTCAACCACGGGCGACGCCTCCACCACCGCGCCCGCCCGCCGCCGCGCGTCCGCCAGCAGCCAGGCCCGGTGCAGTTCCACGGCCTCCGCCGGCTTCGCCCCGCAGGCCCGCGCGAAGCGGTCCACCACCGCGAACTCCGCGGGCAGCCCCTCACCGCTGCAGTAGCGGTGCAGGGTCGACGTACTCGTGTGGAGCGTGCGCGCGAGGGCCCCGTAGCTCCGCCCGCTCCGCTCCTTCAGTTCCCTCATCGACCGCGCGAACGCCTGCGCTTCGGCCGATCTCCCCGTCCCGGAGTTCCGTTCCATGCCAAGGGTGTTCCCGCAGCTGACGGTGTGTACGGCCGTTCCATCGTCCCGAATTCGTCCCGAACCGTGGGCCCCGGCCCGAGCCGGGGTAGAGCCTTCTCCAGACACACCGCCGCACCGTCACGGACCACACGGGGAGAACCGACCATGTTCCGACGCACCGCCCGATCCACCGGGACCGCCCGATCCACCCGATCCGCCCGGACCGCCCGGACCAGTGCCGTCCTCGCGGCCACCGCGGCCACCGCCACCGCCCTCGTCCTGGCCGCCTCCACCACCTCCACGGCCGCCGTCACCGCGCCCGGGTTCCTGGCCGGGACCGACCTGCCCCCGCACCCGGGCTCCGCCTGGTACGCCGGGAAGGTCACCAAGGGGCTGCCCGAGTTCGCGCCGTTCTGCGTGGACGGCGTGCTCCCCTCCACCGGGAGCTGGTACCGCGACTTCTCCACCGAATTCGACACGGGCGCGGTACAGGTGTCCGTACGCACCTCCTCCAGCACCGCGGCCATCAAGCTCAAGGCGGCCCTGGAGAACAAGGTGGCGGCCTGCGCCGCCGACTGGCTGCGGACCACCCCGGGCGGTACGGCCTCCTGGCAGGACTACGGGAAGCTCAGCGTCGAGGAAGGCGCGCACGTCTACGGGGTGCACACCTCCATGCCGGAGTCCGAGCCCGGCGTGCACCTGTACGGCATCGGGCGCGACGGCTCCACCGTGACGATCGTGAAGTGGGGGCAGATGGGCTACCTGCACGAGGCCCCCCTCCCCGCCTTCAAGAAGACGACCGTCAAGGCCGTGAACAAGCTCAACCCCTGACGGGTCCCGCCCCCGGTGGGACCATGGAAGGGACGGGGAGGCCGGGGAGGGCTACGAGGTCGACTAGGTCGAGGCGGCGATGGCCATGCGCACCGGAAACGAGCCCGTGACCGCCCGCAGCGCGCTGCGGCTGCGCTTCTGGCTGAGCCTGTGGGGGCTGATCTGGTCCGGGGCCGGGGCGGCGGCGTTCTCGCTCGCCGCCCGGCCCGGATGGGCCGCGGCCTGCGCCGCCGTCGCCGTGCTCGCGGCCGTGGACCTGACCGTGGTGCTCCACCGCATCCACCAGGGCCCGCACTACCAGCCCGGCCGCGACGTCCCCCCGTACGAGCCCCCCGGCGACTAGGCCGGCCCGGCTACTTCTCGAAGCGGGCCGCCGCCAGGTAGTCCGGCTGGGGGTCGAGGGCGGCCGCGAGGCGGAAGTGCTTGCGGGCCTGATCCGGCCGGCCGGCACGCTGGTGGGTGCGGGCCAGCGCGAAGTGGGCGAACGCGTTGTCCGGCTCCCGCTCCAGCACGATCTCGAACTCCAGCTCCGCCGGACGCAGTTGGGCTGCGGCGAAGAAGGCCCGGGCGCGCAGCAGCCGGGCCGCCGTGTTCTCCGGGTGGGCGGCTATGACCGAGTCGAGCAGCTTCACCGCACCGCGCGGGTCGCGCGCGGCGAGGAGCTGCTCCGCGGCCCGGTAGTCGATGACGTGCGTCTCGGGCGACGAGGACCGCGACGGCGGCGGGAGCTGCGGCGTGGTGTCGGACACAGTCTGTTCCTTCCCTCTACAGGCGCGTTCAACGCCCCGCGCACCGCACGCTATTCCGTCGGCATGCCGTCAGCCGAGCCTCTCCTTGAGCTGGGCGTACAGCTCGGTGACGGCGGCGTCGGCGGCCGGGGAGGCGGGGAAGAGGTTGAGGAAGGTGTGGATCAGTCCGTCGTACGTACGGGCGAAGACCTCCACGCCGGCGTCGGCCAGGGCTTCGGCGTAGGCATTGCCCTCGTCGCGCAGGGGGTCGTACTGGGCGGTGCCGATGACCGCGGGGGCGAGGCCGGTGAACCGTTCGGCGCGCGGCGGGGAGACCCGGAAGGAGCCGCGGACGGCGGGGTCGTCGCCCGCGTAGAGGTGCTGGAGGTCCAGGACGTCCTGGGTGCGCAGGACGTAGCCGGTGGCGTTCTCGGTGCGTGAGGGGTGGTCGCCGACGAAGTCGGTGGCGGGGTAGACCAGGAGTTGCGCGGCGAGCGGTCGGCCTTCGTCGCGGAAGGCGAGGGCGACGGCGGCGGCCAGATTGCCTCCGGCGCTGTCACCGGCCACGGCGAGGCGGTCGCGGCGGCCGCCGTAGTCGTCGATGTGGTCGGCCACGTGGTGGGCGGCGGCGAGGCAGTCGTCGTAGGCGGCGGGGAAGGGGTGCTCGGGGGCGAGGCGGTAGTCGACGGCCACGACCACGGCGTTCACATCGCGGCACATCCGCCGGGTGACGTCGTCATGGGTGTCGAGGTCCCCGGTGAGCCAGCCACCGCCGTGGAAGAAGACCACCGTGGGAACGGGCCCGCCGCCTTCGGGCCGGTAGACGCGGACGGGGATCTGCCCGGCCGGTCCGGGGAGGGCCGTGTTCTCCACCGAGCCGACCTCGATCGGTTCGGGCAGTGCGATGCCGGCGCCCATCCGGCGGTTCGCCTCGCGCAGCGCCTCGGGATCCGTGTCGACGACCCGGGGGGTGGGGTGGGCGTTGACCTGGTCGAGGACGGCGGCGATGGACGGGTCGACGGGCATGCGCGGCACCCTTCTTCTGCGGAACGCGCCCGGAACCCGAGAGGGAGCTGCGGTTCGGGTCCGTGTCTCGCATCGTGCGGTCACGCTGCGGATGCCGCTACCGGAGGCAGTCCGGCGAGCCGTATCCGCCCTCACGGATCCGCGGGCGCGGATCCGCGGGTGGGAGACCGAGCGCTCCCGGAGACTTCCCGGGGTGCCGGATCCCGCTCAGGGGCCTGCCACACCAGCCGGTCAGGCCGCGCCGCCCGCGGCCCGCGCCGTGAGCTCCTCCCACACCTTGCGCACCTGCGGCTCCAGCGCCGCCAGCGGCCCGTCGTTGTCGATCACGAGCGTGGCCACGGCCAGCCGCTGTTCCCGCGTGGCCTGCGCGGCCATCCGGGCCCGGGCCTCCGACTCCTCCATGCCCCGAAGCCCCGTGAGCCGGGAGAGCTGGGTGTCGGGCGCCGCGTCCACGACGACGACCAGGTCGTACAGCGGCGCGAGCCCGTTCTCGGCGAGCAGCGGTACGTCGTGCACCACGATCGCGTCGGGCCCCGCGGCGGCTTCCAGCTCGGCGGACCTGGCCCCGACCAGCGGGTGCACGATCCCGTTGAGGATCCGCAGCTTCGCCGCGTCGGCGAACACGATCGACCCCAGCTTCGGCCGGTCCAGCCCGCCTTCCGGAGTCAGTACGGACTCCCCGAAGGCCGCCACCACCGCCGCGAGCCCGGGCGTACCCGGCTCCACGACCTCCCGCGCGATGCGGTCGGCGTCCACGACGACCGCCCCGTACCCCGCCAGCAGCCGCGAGACCTCGCTCTTGCCGGCGCCGATTCCGCCTGTCAGGCCAACTTTCAACATGCCGGGCAGACTAGCCCCCGCGCCCCGGAGACCCGTACGGACCCCCGGCCCCGGCCCCGGCCCTGGGCCTGCCGTAGGCGGTTCCGGTTCCTCAGCCCTCGCCCTCGCGCTCCGCCAGGAACCGCTCGAACTCGAGGCCGATCTCGTCCGCCGACGGAATCTCCGCGGGCTCCGCGATCATGTTGCCCCGGGTCTCGGCGCCGGCCGCGGCGTCGTACTGGTGCTCCAGCCCCTGCACCAGGCTGACCAGCTCGTCGTCGCCCTCCCGGATCTGCCGGTCGATCTCCGTCTGCGTGCGGTGCGCCTCGGTGCGCAGCGCGTGCGCTACCGACGGCAGGACCAGCCCCGTCGCGGCGGTGATCGCCTCCAGGGCGGTCAGCGCGGCGTCGGGATACGGGGAGCGCGCCACGTAGTGCGGTACGTGGGCGGCGACGCCCAGCACGTCGTGCCCGGCCTGGCCGAGGCGGAACTCGACCAGCGACTCGGCGCTGCCGGGGACCTGGGCCTCGTCGAAGGGGCTGCGGTGTCCCGGCATGAGGTCGGTCCGGTTGCCGTGCGGGGTGATCCCGACGGGCCGGGTGTGCGGGACCCCCATGGGGATGCCGTGGAAGTTGACCGAGAGCCGTACGCCCAGGCGCTCGACGATCTGCCGGACGGCGACGCAGAAGCGCTCCCACTCCACGTCCGGCTCGGGGCCGGAGAGTAGCAGGAAGGGCGCGCCCGTGGCGTCCTGGACGAGGCGCACTTCGAGCAGGGGCTCCTCGAACTCCGTCCAGTGGTCGCGCTGGAAGGTCAGCAGCGGGCGGCGTGCCCGGTAGTCCACGAGGCGGTCCGCGTCGAACCGGGCCACGACCTGGTGGGGCAGCGTGTCGAGCAGCCGCTCGACGATCTGCTCGCCGGTTTCGCCCGCGTCTATGTACCCCTCGAAGTGGTAGAGCATGACCAGCCCGGCCGAGTCCTGGGCGAGCGCCAGGTCGGCCACCGCCAGGCCCTTGGCGTCCCATTCGTACAAACCTTGTGGATCAAGCACCGCCACCACTCCTCCTCCGCCGCGTTCTCTGGCAAGAACGTCCAAGAACCTGTGACCATTCCCCAGTTGACGGTATTCACGAGATCGCGGCGCGGGCACGGCGCGCGAGCCCGTACAACGCGGTAAGGCCCGCCCCCCTGAGGGGACGGGCCTTACCGGTGAAGATCAGCTCAGCTCACGCTGCGCTGCTGCGATCAGCTCTGGCCGCCAGCCAGCTTCTCGCGGAGCGCGGCCAGGGCCTCGTCCGACGCCAGGGCGCCAGAGGTCTCGTCCGCACCCTCGGAGGAGTACGAACCGCCCGAGATGCCCGCACCGGCGCTGCTGCTGCTGCTGCCCGCGGCCGGAGCGGCCGCACCCTCGGCAGCGGCGGCCTCGTCGGCCTCGCGGCTCTTGATGACCTGGGCCTGGTGCTGCTCGAAGCGCGTCTGCGCCTCGGCGTACTGGCCCTCCCAGGCTTCGCGCTGCTTGTCGAAGCCCTCGAGCCAGTCGTTGGTCTCGGGGTCGAAGCCCTCGGGGTAGATGTAGTTGCCCGCGTCGTCGTACGAGGCAGCCATACCGTAGAGGGTCGGGTCGAACTCGACCGAGGCCGGGTCGGCACCGAAGGACTCGTTGGCCTGCTTCAGCGACAGCGAGATCCGGCGACGCTCGAGGTCGATGTCGATGACCTTGACGAAGATCTCGTCGTTGACCTGGACGACCTGCTCCGGGATCTCCACGTGGCGCTCGGCCAGCTCGGAGATGTGGACCAGACCCTCGATGCCCTCGTCCACGCGGACGAACGCACCGAACGGAACCAGCTTGGTGACCTTACCCGGGACGACCTGACCGATCTGGTGCGTCCGGGCGAACTGCTGCCACGGGTCTTCCTGCGTCGCCTTCAGCGACAGGGAGACGCGCTCGCGGTCCATGTCGACGTCGAGGACCTCGACGGTGACTTCCTGGCCGACCTCGACAACCTCGGACGGGTGGTCGATGTGCTTCCAGGACAGCTCGGAGACGTGGACGAGACCGTCGACGCCACCCAGGTCCACGAAGGCACCGAAGTTGACGATCGAGGAAACGACGCCGGAGCGGACCTGACCCTTCTGCAGGGTGGTGAGGAACGTCTGGCGAACCTCGGACTGGGTCTGCTCGAGCCAGGCGCGGCGGGACAGGACCACGTTGTTGCGGTTCTTGTCCAGCTCGATGATCTTCGCCTCGAGCTCCTTGCCCACGTAGGGCTGGAGGTCGCGGACGCGACGCATCTCGACGAGGGAGGCCGGCAGGAAGCCGCGGAGGCCGATGTCGAGGATGAGACCACCCTTGACGACCTCGATGACGGTACCGGTGACGATGCCGTCTTCTTCCTTGATCTTCTCGATCGTGCCCCAGGCGCGCTCGTACTGCGCACGCTTCTTGGACAGGATCAGACGGCCTTCCTTGTCCTCCTTCTGGAGAACCAGGGCCTCGATCTCGTCGCCGACCTTGACGACCTCGTTCGGGTCGACATCGTGCTTGATCGAGAGCTCGCGGCTCGGGATGACGCCCTCGGTCTTGTAACCGATGTCGAGGAGAACCTCGTCACGGTCGACCTTCACGATGACGCCGTCGACGATGTCGCCGTCGTTGAAGTACTTGATCGTCTCGTCGATCGCGGCGAGGAACGCTGCCTCGTCACCGATGTCGTTGACCGCAACCTGCGGAGTGGTGGCGGTGGTCTCGGTGCTGCTCGTCATGTGGGTAAGGGCTCCGGTTACGGACAGAAAGTCGTAGGTACTGCTACGCCGGGAGCCCTTATCGGCATCTGCCGAAGAAGCCGGACAGCCAAGGAAGCCCCAGTTCCGCGAAGTGCGGGGTGGGGGCCTCGAAAACCGAGGGGTCATCAACAGATACAAGCGCAGCCTGCTAGGTCTGAGGAGCACAGGCTCGCAGCGCAACTTGTAGCATACGGGGGCAGCCGGACAGGGTCAATGCGCGAAGGCGCACACCTCGGGCGGATCACCGCACAACCGGCACAATTAATGGGCGGGCAGGCGCCGATGGCCCTTCCCGCCCGCTTTCCGCAGACATTCGCAGACTACGACGACGGGCCCCATGAACCAAGAGGACTACGCCCCCGAAGAGGCGTACGAAGCCGGATCGGCCGCCGAAGACGATTCCGAGGCCACGCGGCGTGACGCGGGGGAAGCGGAGAGCAGCCGGGCGAGCCGCGGCTGGTGGGACCGCAACGCCGACGAGTACCAGAGCGAGCACGGCGCGTTCCTCGGCGACGACCGCTTCGTCTGGGGCCCCGAGGGCCTGGACGAGGCGGAAGCGGCCCTGCTCGGCCCCGCCGCCTCCCTCAAGGGCAAGGACGTCCTGGAGATCGGCGCCGGCGCCGCCCAGTGCTCGCGCTGGCTGGCCGCCCAGGGCGCCCGCCCCGTCGCCCTGGACCTCTCCCACCGCCAGCTCCAGCACGCCCTGCGGATCGGCGAGGACGTTCCGCTGGTCGAGGCCGACGCCGGCCGCCTCCCCTTCCGCGACGCCTCCTTCGACCTCGCCTGCTCCGCCTACGGGGCCGTCCCCTTCGTCGCCGACCCCGTGAACGTCATGCGCGAGGTGCGCCGCGTCCTGCGCCCCGGCGGCCGCTGGGTCTTCTCCGTCACCCACCCCGTCCGCTGGGCCTTCCCCGACGAGCCGGGCCCCGAGGGTCTGTCCGTCGCCGCCTCCTACTTCGACCGCACCCCGTACGTGGAGCAGGACGAGCAGGGCCGCGCCGTGTACGTGGAGCACCACCGGACCCTAGGCGACCGGGTACGGGACGTGGTCGCGGGCGGCTTCCGCCTCGTCGACCTGGTCGAGCCGGAATGGCCCGCGTGGAACAGCCAGGAGTGGGGCGGCTGGTCCCCGCTGCGCGGCAACCTCATCCCCGGTACGGCGATCTTCGTGTGCGAGCGGGACTGAGCCGGTGACGGGACAGCGCGTGATCCGTACGGCCGACCTCGACTCCCTTCCCGTACGGGAAGCCCTGCCCGCGCTCGTCTCGGCGCTCGACGCCCACGGCGCCGCCGTGCTCTGCGCCCCGCCCGGCACCGGCAAGACCACGCTGGTGCCGCTGGTGCTGGCGGGGCTGGTGGGGCCGGCCGGCAGTGGATCGGCGCCCGGGCCGCGCCGCCGGGTCGTGGTCGCCGAACCCCGCCGGATCGCCGCCCGCGCGGCGGCCCGGCGGATGGCCCACCTCCTCGGCGAGCAGGTCGGCGCCTCGGTGGGCTTCACCGTGCGCGGGGAGCGGGTGATGGGGCCCTCCACCGTGATCGAGGTGGTCACCACCGGGGTGCTGCTCCAGCGGCTCCAGCGGGACCAGGAGCTCTCCGGGACCGACCTGGTGATCCTGGACGAGTGCCACGAGCGGCACCTCGACGCCGACACGGTCGCCGCCTTCCTCCTCGACGTACGCGCGGCCCTGCGCCCGGAGCTGCGGCTCCTCGCGGCCTCGGCGACCACGGACGCGGCCGGCTGGGCCCGGCTCCTCGGCGGCGCCCCGGTCGTGGAGGCGGCCGGTGTCTCCCATCCGGTGGAGACCGTGTGGGCCCCGCCGGCCCGCCCGGTGCGGCCGCCGCACGGGATGCGGGTGGATCCGGCGCAGCTCACGCACGTGGCCTCGGTGGTGCGGCGGGCACTGGCGGAACGTTCCGGCGACATCCTCTGCTTCCTGCCCGGCGTCGGCGAGATCGCCCGGGTCGCCGGGCAGCTCGGCGCGGCCGACGCGGAGGTCCTCCAGATACACGGCCGCGCCCCGGCCTCCGTCCAGGACGCGGCGCTGTCCCCCGCCGCGCACCGCCGGGTCATCCTCTCCACCGCCGTCGCGGAGTCCAGCCTGACCGTGCCCGGCGTACGGATCGTCGTGGACTCGGGGCTGGCCCGCGAACCCCGGGTCGACCACGCCCGGGGCCTGGGAGCGCTGGCCACCGTACGGGCGTCCCGCGCGGCCGGCCGCCAGCGCGCGGGCCGGGCCGGGCGCGAGGCCCCGGGCACGGTGTACCGCTGCTGGGCCGAGGCGGAGGACGGGCGGCTGCCCGCGTACCCCTCCCCCGAGATCCGGATCGCGGACCTCGCGCAGTTCGCCCTCCAGGCCGCCTGCTGGGGCGACCCGGACGCCACCGGCCTGGCCCTGCTCGATCCGCCGCCGGCCGGGGCGATGGCCGCGGCCCGCGAGGTGCTGATCGCGGTGGGCGCGGTGTCCCCGGCCGGGCGGCCTACCCCGCGGGGGCTGCGGATGGCCCGGCTCGGCCTGCACCCGCGCCTCGCCCGCGCCCTCCTCGACGGCTCCGCCGCGCTGGGCCCGCGGCGATCGTCGGAACTGGTGGCCCTGCTCAGCGAGGAGCCGCCGCGGGAGTACGGGGACGACCTGGCCGCCGCCTGGCGACGGGCTCGCGCGGGCGGCGACCCGTACAGCTCCCGCTGGCGCGCGGAGGCCAGGCGCCTGGAGCGCGCGGCGGCGGAAGGCGGCCCTGCGGGGCATTTCCCCACCCCGCCCCTTCCCGATTCCCGGGGCTCCGCCCCGGACCCCGCGCCTCAAACGCCGGCGGGGCTGGATTCTCCAGCCCGCCCGGCGCTTGAGGGCGCGGGCGCGCAGCGCACGCACGGGGCCCGGGGCGGAGCTCCGGTTTCGGGAAGGGGCGGGGTGGGGGAAAGCTCCGTCCCCGACGACGCCGCCGCCGGGCTCGTCGCCGCGCTGGCGTTCCCCGAGCGGGTGGCCAGGGCCAAGGGCCAGGGAGCCTTCCTCATGGCCTCCGGGACCGGGGCCGAGCTCAGCGAGGGGTCTGGGCTGCGCAGCGCGCCCTGGCTGGCTGTCGCGGTCGCCGACAGGCCACCGCACTCCGCGTCCGCCCGCGTCCGCCTCGCGGCCCTCCTCGACGAGGACACCGCCCGCACGGCGGCGGGCCACCTGTTCCGCGAGGGAGAAGAGGTGCACTGGGAGGACGGAGCCCTCGTCGCCCGGTCCGTGGAACGGCTCGGCGCCATCGAGCTCGCCGCACGCTCCCTGCGCGACCCCGACCGGGTACTCGTCAGGGCCGCGCTGCTCGACGGACTGCGCACCGAGGGGCTCGGCCTGCTGCGCTGGACCCCGGACTCGCAGGCACTCCGGGCCCGGCTCGGCTTCCTGCACCGCACGCTCGGCCAGCCCTGGCCCGACGTAGCGGACGACGCGGGGCTGCTGGAGCGGGCCGACGACTGGCTGGAGCCCGAGCTGTCACGGGCCCGCCGGCGGGGTGACCTCGCGCGGATCGACGCCGGGCAGGCGCTGAACCGGCTGCTGCCCTGGGCCACCGGCGAGGCCGCCCGGCTCGACGAGCTGGCCCCGGAGCGGATCGAGGTGCCCAGCGGGTCCCGGATCCGCGTCGACTACGCCGCCGAGCACGGGCAGCCCGTGCTGGCGGTCAAGCTCCAGGAGCTGTTCGGGTTGGCCGAGACCCCCCGGGTCGCGGGGGTCCCCGTACTCGTCCATCTCCTGTCGCCCGCCGGCCGGCCCGCCGCGGTCACCGCGGACCTGGCCTCCTTCTGGCAGGGCGGCTACCGCGCCGTCCGCGCCGAGCTCCGCGGCCGCTACCCCAAGCACCCGTGGCCCGAGGACCCGGCTACCGCCGAGCCCACCCGGCACACCAACGCCCGGCTCAAGCGCTGAGCGGCCCCTCCCGCTCGGGGCGTCGGCTGCGCGCCTCCAGCAGCAGCGCGAGCCCGAAGAGGGCGAGCCCGCCGGCCGCCAGCCCGATCGGGGCGTACGTGTGCAGCGCGAGGACCATGGTCCGGTTCGACTTGACCAGGTCGACGGTGTAGTCGCTGTAGTCCTCGCGGATCTTCACGTGCCCGGCGAAGACGGTGAGCTTCCCGTCGGGCGCGCTGCCCGCGATGCTCCCGCCGCGCATCTCCTGCTGGATCTCCTGCTCGGCGTTGACGGGAGCCCCGGTCACCGGGTCGACCCAGAACTTCGCTTTGGTCGTGTACCAGAGGCTGGTTCCGGTGGTCTGCTCGAACGTCGCCGGGTCGATGGCCTCGACCGGCATCTTCTTCGGCAGCCCGACCTTCGTCCACGGCACGGTCTGCTCGAAGTAGTAGACGTCCATGCCCTTGAACGTGCGCGGACCGACGTAGTGGATGGGCGAGGAGGTGCGGGTCTGCTGGTCGAAGTAGAGGTAGTCGCGCGGCTCGGTGAAGAACGGCCACTTGAACTCGATGCCCTCGCGCTTGACCGGATCCCCGTCCACCGCCTCGCCGGTGGCGTGCACCGGGTCCTGGCTGTGCGCGTCGAAGATGTAGCGCTCCGGGATCTGGGAGACCATCTGCCCGTCCGGGCCCATGATGTGGGTCAGCGTGTCCCAGACCACGACGTCCTTGCCGGCGCTGGCCTCGATCTCCCTCGACGCCTCGACGTTGCCCTTGAGGGTCTGGACGATGGTGACCTTGTCGACCTTCTTGGGCTGCAGGGTGGAGTAGTCGATGAGGGTCGCATCCTTCGCCTCCAGCACCATCTCCTGGTACTGGTTCGGCGGGATCTTGGCGAGCCTGGGGTACGCGTACCAGCGCAGCAGCGGTGCGAGAGCTGCACAGAACACGGCTACGGCTAGCAGGACGAGGCTTGCTCTGCGTCGCATGGCCGGGCCCTCCTCTACTTTCCGGGCGCGGCGGGCGCGGTGGTGAGCAGGGGCTTCGGTGAGGTCTTGCCTTCCGGCGCCCCCGTCGCCGTGATGGCGAAGACGAGGAGCACCGCGAGGACGAGACCGCTGGCGGCGGCGACGAATGCGCGCATGCCGGGGCCTCCGGAATCTGATTGGTCGTCAGGGCGGTGGCACCGTAGCAATGCGGGTGACAGATGAGAACCGTTTGCGCCACTGCTCGCGCGGGGACCTCGCGGTGGCCCGGTGACGGCGTGGACGCCGTCGCCGTCGTCGCGGGAACGCACCAGGTCCGGGCGGCCGATGCGCGGCTCGCACGCGGCCCCCGGATTCGCGGCGACGGCGCCGCCGGGGCCGGCCGGGGGCAGCCCCGCGCCGTGTCCCGGGCCGCGCGGGGTCACGCCGGGGCCCCGCCCCCGCTCGGGGGGCGGGCGGCGGTGCGCGTCGGGGGCGTCAGGGGGTCGGCGTGGGCGCCGGCGCGGCGGCGGGCGCGGAAGCGGACGCTGACGGCTTGGGCTTCGGCGACGGTGAGACCGAAGCCGTGGGCTTCGGAGCGGGCGTCGGCGACTGCGTCGGGCCCGGGGTGGGCTTCGGGCTCGGCGTGGGGCTGGGGGTGGGCTTCGGGCTCGGCGTCGGGCTCGGAGTGGGCTTCGGGCTCGGCGTCGGCTTCGGCGAAGGCGTCGGGCTCGGAGTCGGCGTCGGGCTCGGCGTCGGCTTCGGCGAAGGCGTCGGGCTCGGAGTCGGCGTCGGGCTCGGAGTCGGGCTGGGCGCAGTCGGGCTCGGCGTAGGCGTCGGCTTCGTCGAAGGCGTGGGCTTCGGCGTCGGGCTCGGGCTCGGCTTCGGAGGTGTCACCACCGGGGTGCCACCGCCGCCGCTGCCGCTCCCCCGGCCGTCCGGGACCTCGTGCGTGCCCTTCAGGTAGTACGTGAACCACGACCGCACCGTCCGCAGGTACGCGGAGGAGTGGTTGTACGACAGCACGGCCCGGTCCAGATCCGCGTCCACCCGCAGGTCACGCGTACCGGCACACAAGTAGCGGCCGGCCGCGAGCGCGGCGTCGTGGACGTTGTTGGGGTCGCGTCGGCCGTCGCCGTTGGCATCCTGGCCCCAGGAGGCCCACGTGGACGGAATGAACTGCATCGGCCCGATCGCACGGTCGTAGCGCGAGTCCCCGTCGTAGGCCCCGCCGTCCGTGTCCGAGATGTTCGCGAAGCCGTTGCCGTCGAGCACGGGGCCCAGGATCGGCCGCAGCGTCCTGCCCGCGGTGTCGACCTGGCCGCCGCGCGCCTGCCCCGACTCGACCTTGCCGATCGCCGCGAGGAGCTGCCAGCGCAGTCCGCATCCGGGGTCGTTCCTGCCGACCGCCTGCTCCGCGGTGCGGTAGGCGGCGAGCACGCTCGCCGGTATCCCCTGCGCGCCTTCCGTCCCGCCCATGGCCACGGGCTCGTTGCGCGGCCCCGGATCGGCGGCGGCCGGCACCGCGGGCTGCGGCGTCGCCCCGTCCTCGGGCAGCAGCACGGCCGGCGGCTCGGGGCTCACCAGCGGCGGCAGGGCGGTGAAGTAGGAGCCGTCCCCCGCGGAGGCGTCGGGCACGGGAGCGGGCGCCGGCTCCGCGACCGGTGCCGCGTCCGCACCGGCCGCGACCGGTCCCTGCGAGGCGGTCAGCACGGCGGCCACGAGAGCGGAGACGAGCACGGCGGCCCCACCCTTGCGCACCACCCGGCCGAATCGGGCCGACATCCCCGCGGACGCGCGCCCCGGTATCCGAATCCGAGCCGTCATGAGCTGGACCCCCCTCCCCCTCGACGTCCGCGTGACCCTACGTCAACTCGCTGGACAGGGCACGCATCGTGGGTGGGAATTCATGATTTCCTCATGAGTTCCGCCGGCCACCCATACTGGAGCCACCGATCGCACCGACCCGCACCGGTCGATGAGCCGAGCCGAGACAAGGTCCCATGCCGTTCACCCTCAGCCACGCGGCTGCCGTACTGCCCGCCATCCGCCGGTCCGGTCGTGCGCGAGGCCCCCTCGTCGGCTCGGCCCTGGTCCTCGGGTCGTTCGCGCCGGACACCTTCTACTTCGCCGACACGGTCGTCTCGGGCCTCAAGCCGTACGGCACCTTCACGCACTCGCTGCCCGGGATCCTGACCGCCGACGCGGTACTCACCGCCGTGCTCGCGGCGTGCTGGCTGCTGCTGCGCGAGCCGCTGATCGCGCTCCTGCCCCGCGGCCGGCAGGGCAGGGTGCACGCATTCGTCCGGGGCGAGGAGTGGCGCGGGCGCCGACTGCCCGCGCTGGCCCTCTGGTTCTACCTCTCGGCCGTCATCGGCTCCCTCACGCACGTGGTGTGGGACGCCTTCACGCACGTCGACCGCTTCGGGACGCGCACCCTGCCGGAGCTGGGCGAGCCCCTCGCCCTCGGGCTGCCCCTCTACTCGTACCTGCAGTACGGGACTTCGGCGCTCTCGGCCTGTTTCCTGCTCTGGTTCACGGCGACCGCGCTGCGCCGGCTGCCGGACTCGCCGGCCCCCGGGTCCGTCCCGGTGCTCGGCCGGGCCGAGGTGTGGGGCGCGCTCGCGCTGGTCCTCGTGTGCGTGGCGGTCGGGGTCACCCTGCGCGTGCTGCGCTTCTTCACCTTCTTCGACCGGATCCGCACGCCGCTCGACATCATCCCGACCGTCTGTTTCGGCGCGGGCGGCGGTCTCGCCGTCGGGCTGCTGCTGTACGGGGTCCTCGTGCGGCTGCACCAACGGCGGGTCCGCGACCGCTCGGACGCGGACACAGACGCAGACGCAGACGGGGACACGAGAACGCCCGTCCCCACCGCGTAGGCGGGGACGGGCGCTGCCCGGGCCACGGGGGCCGGGGATCAGTGCGCGGCGGACTCCCAGTCGGGGCCGACACCCACGGACACGTCCAGCGGGGCCCGCAGGTCGACGGCGGCGGCCATCTCGCGGCGCACCAGCTCCTCCACCTGCTCGCGCTCGCCGGGCGCGATCTCCAGCACGATTTCGTCGTGGACCTGGAGCAGCATCCGCGACTTCAGCCCGGCCCCGGTGATCGCCTTGTCCACGCGCAGCATCGCGACCTTCACGATGTCGGCGGCGGTGCCCTGGATCGGCGCGTTCAGCGCCATCCGCTCGGCGGCCTCGCGGCGCTGGCGGTTGTCGCTGTTGAGGTCCGGGAGGTAGCGGCGACGGCCGAAGACCGTCGCCGTGTAGCCGGTGGCGCGGGCCTCCTCGACGACGCGGCCCAGGTAGTCCCGGACTCCGCCGAAGCGCTGGAAGAAGGTCTCCATCAGGCCGCCGGCCTCGCCGGGCGCGATGTTCAGCTGCTGGGCGAGGCCGAACGCGGAGAGCCCGTAGGCCAGACCGTAGGACATGGCCTTGATCTTGCGCCGCATCTCGGCGTCGACCTCGGAGCGCTCGACGCCGAACACCTGCGAGGCGACGGTGGTGTGCAGGTCCTCGCCCGACTGGAAGGCTTCGAGCAGGCCCTCGTCCTCGGAGAGGTGGGCCATGACGCGCAGCTCGATCTGGCTGTAGTCGGCGGTCATGAGGGATTCGTAGCCCTCGCCGACGACGAATCCGCGGCGGATGGCCCGGCCCTCGTCGGTGCGCACCGGCACGTTCTGCAGGTTGGGGTCGGTGGAGGACAGCCGGCCGGTGGCGGCGACGGTCTGGCTGAAGCTGGTGTGCACCCGGCCGTCGGCGGCGATCATCTTGACCAGGCCCTCGACGGTCACGCGCAGCTTGGCCTGCTCCCGGTGGCGGAGCATGAGCACGGGCAGCTCGTGGTCGGTCTGGGTGGCCAGCCAGGCCAGCGCGTCGGCGTCCGTGGTGTAGCCGGTCTTGGTCTTCTTCGTCTTCGGCAGGTCCAGCTCGCCGAAGAAGACCTCCTGGAGCTGCTTGGGCGAGCCGAGGTTGAACTCGTGGCCCACCGCCGCGTGCGCCTCCTTCACCGCCTGCTGCACGGCGGCGGCGAACTGCTGCTCCATCGCTTCGAGATGGCCCTGGTCGACGGCGATGCCGGCCCGCTCCAGGCGGGCCAGCAGCTCGGAGGTGGGCAGCTCCATGTCGTGGAGCAGCTCGGCCGCGCCCACCTCGTGCAGCTTCACCGCGAAGGCGTCGCCGAGGTCCAGGACGGCGCGGGCCTGCGCCATCAGGGCCTCCGCCTCGGCGGTGTCGTCGGCGCCGAAGGCGAGCTGCCCGTCGGCGGCGGCGGGCGCCAGCTCCCGGTGCAGGTACTCCTGGGAGAGCACGTCCAGCGCGAAGGAGCGGCGGCCCGGCTTGACCAGGTAGGCGGCGAGCGCGGTGTCCATGGCGACCCCGGCCAGGGTCCAGCCGTGCTCCTGGAAGACCCGCATCAGGGCCTTGGCGTTGTGCACCACCTTGGGCTGGGCGGCGTCGGCGGCCCAGGCGGCGAAGGCCCGCTCGTCGGCCTCGTCCAGCGCGGACGGCTCGAACCAGGCGGCCGCTCCTGCGGCCGAGGCCAGCGCGATCTCGGAGACGTTGCCGGTGCCGAGCGCCCAGCTGTCGACGGTGGAGATGCCGAGCGGGGCGCCCGCCTGGCTCTCCAGCCACGGCGCGAGCTCGCCGGCGCCGAGCACGGAGCCGTCCAGCTCCACGGCGGCGGCCGCCGGGGCCGGGGCCTCCTCCTCGGCGGCGCCCGGGTCGACGGCGAGCAGCCGCTCGCGCAGGGAGGCGTTGCGGATCTCCAGTACGTCCAGGACTCCGGTGACGGCCGTCCGGTCGTAGGGGGCGCGGGCCAGGTCGGCGGGGGTCTTGGGCAGGGCGACGTCCTTGACCATCTCGGTCAGGACCCGGTTGAGCTTCACGGCGTCCAGGTGGTCGCGGAAGTTCTGCCCGGCCTTGCCCTTGACTTCCTCGGCGCGCTCGACGAGCTCCGCGAACGACCCGAACTGGGTGATCCACTTGGCGGCGGTCTTCTCGCCGACGCCCGGGATGCCGGGGAGGTTGTCGGACGGGTCGCCGCGCAGCGCCGCGAAGTCCGGGTACTGCTGCGGGGTGAGTCCGTACTTCTCCTCGACCTTCTCCGGGGTGAAGCGGGTCAGCTCGGAGACGCCCTTGGTCGGGTAGAGCACGGTCGTGTGCTCGGAGACGAGCTGGAAGGAGTCCCGGTCGCCGGTGACGATCAGCACGTCGAAGCCGAGGGCCTCGGCCTGCGTGGCGAGCGTCGCGATCACGTCGTCGGCCTCGAAGCCGTCGACCGCGAAGCGCGGCACGCTCATCGCGTCGAGGAGCTCGCCGATCAGCTCCACCTGCCCCTTGAACTCGTCGGGGGTCTTGGAGCGGTTCGCCTTGTACTCGGGGAACTCCGCCGAGCGCCACGTCTTGCGCGACACGTCGAACGCCACCGCGAAGTGCGTGGGCGCCTCGTCGCGCAGCGTGTTCGCCAGCATCGACGCGAACCCGTAGATGGCGTTGGTCGGCTGCCCCGTCGCGGTGGTGAAATTCTCCGCGGGCAGCGCGAAGAACGCCCGGTACGCCAGGGAGTGCCCGTCCATGAGCATCAGGCGGGGGCGGTCCGCTGCGGTCGGCTGGTCGGTCTTCTTCGATGCTGAATCTGCCACGCCCCCGATCCTAGGCCGCCGGACTGACAATTCCGGCGCCGGTGGTCACCCGGTCAGCGGCGGCCGGCCGGGCCCGGCCCCGCGCGGGCCAGTCCACCGTCGCCTCCGGGGGCCGGCCACCATCCCTCCCGGGGCCCGACCACCGTCCCTCCCGTGGCCCGACCGCCGTCCTTACCCTGGCCCGACCACCGCCACCCCCGGGGCCCGACCGCCGCCTCCCCCGGGCCTCCCCTGCAACTCCCCCAGGTCTCCCCGCCCGGCTCCCCCGGCGCATCCGTCACAGCGGCCGCCCCCGGCGCACCCGCACGGCCTCCGGACGCTCCGTACCACCCTCCCGCCCTCCCGGCCACCCGGCCACCGTGAAAGGATCGGAAGTGCTGCACTATGTGCCGCATTCGCACGCACGCTCGAAGGGGAGCGCCATGGCCACCAAGCCGCCCGTAGGGGATCCCGTACAGGACGCACCCCAGGTGACGCCCCCCAAACACGCGGCCGCCGGCCTGCCCGCGATCGGGCACACCCTGCGGATCGCGCAGGAGCAGATGGGCCTGGCCCGTACCGCCCGCACCCTCCTCAAGGTCAACCAGAAGAACGGCTTCGACTGCCCGGGCTGCGCCTGGCCCGAGGGCGACAAGCGGCACACCGCCGAGTTCTGCGAGAACGGCGCCAAGGCCGTCGCGGAGGAAGCCACCCTGCGCCGGGTCACCCCCGCCTTCTTCGCCGCGCACCCCCTGGCCGACCTGGAAACCCGCTCCGGCTACTGGCTGGGCCAGCAGGGCCGGATCACCCAGCCGATGTACCTCCCGGCGGACGGCGACCGCTACGAGCCGGTCGGCTGGGAGCGGGCCTTCGAGATCATCGCGGAGGAACTGCGCGCCCTGGACTCCCCCGACGAGGCCCTCTTCTACACCTCGGGCCGCACCAGCAACGAAGCGGCCTTCCTCTTCCAGCTGTTCGTCCGCGAGTTCGGCACCAACAACCTCCCCGACTGCTCGAACATGTGCCACGAGTCCTCGGGCTCCGCACTGAACGAGACGATCGGCATCGGCAAGGGCAGCGTCTCCCTCGAAGACCTCCACCAGGCCGACCTGATCATCGTCGCCGGGCAGAACCCGGGCACCAACCACCCGCGCATGCTCTCCGCCCTGGAGAAGGCCAAGTCCGCCGGCGCGAAGATCATCTCGGTGAATCCGCTGCCCGAGGCCGGCATGGAGCGGTTCAAGAACCCGCAGACCCCGCTCGGCATGCTCAAGGGCACCGCCCTCAACGACCTGTTCCTCCAGATCCGCATCGGCGGCGACCAGGCCCTCTTCCGCCTCCTCAACAAGCTGGTCATCGAGGCGGGCGGCGCCACCGACGAGGAGTTCATCCGCGAACACACCCACGGCTACGAGGAGTTCGCGGCCGCCGCCCAAGACACCGACTGGGACGAGACCCTCACCGCCACCGGCCTGCCCCGCCCCGACATCGAACGCGCCCTGGCCATGATCCTGGCCTCGAAGCGCACCATCGTCTGCTGGGCCATGGGCCTGACCCAGCACAAGCACTCCGTCGCCACCATCCGCGAAGTCGTCAACCTGCTGCTCCTGCGCGGCAACATCGGCCGCCCCGGCGCCGGCGTCTGCCCCGTCCGCGGCCACTCCAACGTCCAGGGCGACCGCACCATGGGGATCTTCGAGCGCCCCGCGCCCGCCTTCCTCGACGCCCTCGACAAGGAATTCGGCATCACCTCGCCCCGCGAGCACGGCTTCGACGTGGTCCGCTCCATCCAGGCCCTGCGCGACGGCGAGGCCAAGGTCCTCTTCGCCATGGGCGGCAACTTCGTCGGCGCCACCCCCGACACCGAGGTCACCGAGGCCGCGATCCGCCGCGCCTCCCTGACCGTGCACGTCTCCACCAAGCTCAACCGCTCCCACGCGGTCACCGGCAAGCGCGCCCTGATCCTGCCCACCCTCGGCCGCACCGACAAGGACGTCCAGGCCTCGGCTCCCGGTAAAAAGGGCACGGCGCAGTTCGTGACCGTCGAGGACTCCATGGGCATGGTCCACTCCTCCCGCGGCAACCTCGCCCCCGCCTCCCCGCACCTGCTCTCCGAGCCCGCGATCGTGGCCCGCATGGCCCGCGCCGTCCTCGGCGAGGCCTCCGCGACCCCGTGGGAGGAGTTCGAACGCGACTACGCGGCCATCCGCGACCGGATCTCCCGCGTCATCCCCGGCTTCGAGGACTTCAACGCCCGCGTCGCCCGACCCGGCGGCTTCCAGCTCCCGCACGCCCCCCGCGACGAGCGGCGCTTCCCCACGAAGACCGGCAAGGCGAACTTCACCGCCGCCCCCGTGGAGTACCCGCGCCTCCCGGCGGGACGCCTGCTCCTGCAGACCCTGCGCAGCCACGACCAGTACAACACCACGATCTACGGCCTCGACGACCGCTACCGCGGGATCACCGGCGGCCGCCGCGTGGTCATGGTCAACCCCGAGGACGCCGCCGAGCTCGGGCTCGCCGACGGCTCGTACACCGACCTCGTCGGCGAGTGGCGCGACGGCGTGGAGCGGCGCGCCCCCGGCTTCCGCGTCGTCCACTACCCGACCGCCCGCGGCTGCGCCGCCGCCTACTACCCCGAGACCAACGTGCTGGTACCCCTCGACTCCACCGCGGACACCAGCAATACCCCCGCGAGCAAGTCCGTCGTCGTGCGCTTCGAGCCGGCCTGATAGAACGACCCGAACACAAGATGGTTAACGAACGTTGACGAACGGAGTCGGCCCATGGGCGAGCAGCAGCACGCGGTGAAGTTCCCGCAGGAGGTCCTCGACGAGTACACGGCCCTGGGCATCGACCTGCCCGCACTGTTCTCGGCGGGGGACCTCGGCAAGCGGATGGACATCCGCATCCTCGAAGCCTCCGCCGAGCGCGTCGTCGCCACCATGCCCGTCGAGGGCAACACCCAGCCCTACGGACTCCTCCACGGCGGGGCCTCCGCCGTGCTCGCCGAGACCCTCGGCTCGGTCGGCGCGATGATGCACGGCGGCATCACCAAGGTCGCCGTCGGCGTCGACCTGAACTGCACCCACCACCGCGGCGCCCGATCCGGCCTGGTCACCGGCGTCGCGACCCCCGTGCACCGGGGCCGCTCCACGGCCACCTACGAGGTGGTCATCACCGACGAACAGGACCGCCGGGTCTGCACCGCGCGCCTGACCTGCCTGCTGCGCGACGTCGAAGCGGCCCCCGGGGCCTGACCCCGACGCGCCCGGCCACGGGCCCGGGCCCGCCCCGCGAGGGGCGGGGGCCGGGCCCTCGCCGCATCCGCCGGAACCACCCGCGGCACACCCGCCACCTCTGCACCCCCTGCACCCCTGCACCCCTGCACCCCTGCGACCCCTGCACCCCGCGGCGCGCCCGCCACTCCCGCACCCCGCCACTCCCGCACCCGCCGCCCGCCCGGAATCCGCCAGTCCGCACACGCTCCACCACAGGCTGTTGTGTCACCGATGGTGACGGCCTACCGTCCCCCCATGGGGACCACGCCACGCACCGCGCTCCCGTACGCCGCCGCCGTCCTCGCCGCACTGGTCCTGCCCGGATGCTCCAACTCCGCCCCGCACGCCGCCCCGAGCTCCTCCGCCGCCGCGCCCAGCCCCTCCCCACCTGCCCAGATCTGCACCGCCCTGGTCTCGTACTGGGCGAAAGAGGCACTCAAGGGCAGCAAGTGGTCAGGGCTGGACTGGGAGCAGAAGGGTCTGTCCAACGATCAGTACGCGATCCACGAGGAAGCCGTCGCCGCCGGCCGGGCCGAGGAGCGAACCCATGGGCAGACAAAGGGACTTGAGCTGATCGACCGGCTCGTGACACAGCGCTGCGCCGAGCAGGACGGCGCCACCCGGAGCTCCGAGAACTGGCGCCCTCCCCGGTGATCCGGGTGACCGGAATCGTGCGTGCCATGTCCGGCTTCCGGTCACTTGTCGACGTACCGCCCCTTCGCAGGTCGAGGGGCCTTTTGCCACCCGCGGAAGATCCAACTGCCCAAGTCGATCAGGTAATTCCGCTACCGTGCGTCACATCCATACCTTGCAGAATCAGCCCTTTACCTTCCTGAATGCCACCCGATGGATTCTTTCGGCCACGCACTGCAACATTCGGCCCGTTTTGATCTATGACAGGACCATGAGGCCCTCAAGCCCCTTAGAGGAACGGGGATTTCTCAGCATGTGGTCAATCCCCGAGGTCGCTAAACGCCCGATCTGTCCGCACTCCCGCCGCACATTCTTGGCCTTGGCATAACAAGAGCGTCACATCCTCCTTTCCCGCCTCCCCGCATTCGCCACCTCGGGCCTAGAGTCACGGCCAGTCACCGCGCCGCAAGGTGCGACTCAGCACGGCCGTGGACCTCCCAGTGCGGCCCGGCGAACAATCGGCACCTCATCTGAGGCGGCCGCGCCAGGGAAAGGAAGAATCGTGCGACACCGTTCTTTGCTCGTCCTCACCACCGTCCTCACCACGGGTGCACTGACCCTCACCGCCTGCGGATCCCGCGACGAGGGCAAGCCCGCGGACAAGACCGACGGAGCCAAGACCGTCGTCGTCATCGGCGTGGACGCCCCGCTCACCGGCTCCCTCTCCGCGCTCGGCCAGGGCATCAAGAACTCTGTCGACCTCGCGGCCAAGACGGCCAACAAGAACAACGAGGTCCCGGGCATCGAGTTCAAGGTCGAGGCCCTCGACGACCAGGCGGTCCCCGCCTCCGGTCAGGCCAACGCCACCAAGCTCGTCGGCAACAAGGAGGTCATCGGTGTCGTCGGCCCGCTGAACTCCGGCGTCGCCCAGCAGATGCAGGGCGTCTTCGCCTCCGCCAACCTGGCGCAGGTCTCGCCCGCCAACACCAACCCCTCGCTCAGCCAGGGCGACAACTGGGGCAAGGGCGAGTACAAGCGCCCCTTCAAGACCTACTTCCGCACCGCCGCCACCGACGTGGTCCAGGGCAAGTTCGCCGCCCAGTACCTCTTCAAGGACGCCGGCAAGAAGAAGGTCTTCGTCGTCGACGACAAGCAGACCTACGGCGCCGGCCTGGCCGCGATCTTCTCCGACGAGTTCAAGAAGCTCGGCGGCGAGGTCATCGGCACCGACCACGTCACCGTGAAGGAGACCGACTTCTCCTCCACCGCCGACAAGGTCAAGAGCTCCGGCGCCGACTCCGTCTACTTCGGCGGCCAGTACCCCGAGGGCGGCCTGCTCGCCGACCAGATCAAGAAGGCCGGCGCCAACGTCCCGCTCATGGGCGGCGACGGCATCCAGGACCCCGCCTTCATCAGCGCCTCCGGTGAGGCCAACGAGGGCGACCTCTCCACCTCCATCGGTTACCCGGTCGAGAAGCTCCCCACCGCCAAGACCTTCATCGCGGACTACGCGGCCGGCGGCTACAAGGACCCGTACGCGGCCTACGGCGGCTACTCCTACGACGCCGGCTGGTCCATCATCCAGGCCGTCAAGGCCGTCGCCGCCGCCAACGGTGGCAAGCTCCCGGCCGACGGTGCCCGCGCCGCCGTCGTCGACGCCCTCTCCAAGGTCTCCTTCGAGGGCGTGACCGGCAAGGTCGCATTCGACCAGTACGGCGACACCACCAACAAGCAGCTCACGGTCTACAAGGTCGAGGGCGGCAAGTGGGTCGACGTCAAGAGCGACACGTTCAACCAGTAATCCAGTAGTACCGGGCCCGGTCCGTCCGACCGGGCCCACCCTCCCCAAAGAACCAGCCGCGCGAGGGCGCAACAGCGCCCTCGCGCGGAGTCTTATCCGACACGCTCATCGGAGGCCCTGCGGTGCACGAACTGCCGCAACAGCTGGCCAACGGCCTGTCCCTCGGTGCTCTCTATGGCCTCATCGCCATCGGGTACACCATGGTCTACGGCATCGTCCAGCTCATCAACTTCGCCCACGGCGAGATATTCATGATCGGCGGGTTCGGCGCGCTCACCGCGTACACCGTCCTCCCGACCGGCACATCCCTGCTGATCGCGATACCCGTCATGATCGTCGGAGGCGCACTCGCCTCAGTCGCCGTGGCCACCGCAGCCGAACGCTTCGCGTACCGACCCCTGCGCAGCGCACCCCGGCTCGCCCCGCTCATCACCGCAATCGGCCTCTCGATCGCGCTCCAGCAGCTCGTCTGGCAGTTCTACCCGGACGCCAAGAAGGCCGTCAGCTTCCCCGAATTCAAGGGCGCGGCCTTCAAGATCACCGACAGCCTCGCCATCCAGCGCGCGGACGCCTTCGTCCTCGTCCTCGCACCCCTGTGCATGCTCGCCCTCGGCATCTTCGTCTCCAAGAGCCGCAGCGGCCGAGCCATGCAGGCCACCGCGCAGGACCCCGACACCGCCAAGCTGATGGGCATCAACACCGACCGCATCATCGTCATGGCCTTCGCCATCGGTGCCGCGTTCGCCGCCGTCGCAGCCGTCGCCTACGGCGTCGACAAGGGCCAGATCAACTTCGAGATGGGCTTCATCCTCGGACTGAAGGCCTTCACCGCAGCCGTCCTCGGCGGCATCGGCAACATCTACGGCGCCATGGTCGGCGGCGTGGTCCTCGGCCTCGCCGAAGCCCTCTCGATCGCATACATCGAAGAGATCCCCGGCATGCAGCAGCTCGGCGGTGGAGCCTGGTCCAACGTCTGGGCCTTCGTACTCCTCATCGTCGTCCTCCTCGTGCGGCCACAAGGCCTGCTCGGTGAGCGCGTCGCGGATCGGGCGTGAGAACCATGACCACCAACACCACCCCGCAGACCGCCCCGGCCAAGCAGGGCCCCGCCCCCGCCGCACTGCTCTACGCGGTCGTCGCCGGCAGCCTCCTCACCATCGTCAGCGCCTTCCTGGCCTGGACGTGGACCGACGAGTTCCCCGGTGACCTGACCTACTACGGCAGCCCCGCCAGCCTCCAGTACGTCACCCTCGTCGGAGCAGCCCTCACCCTCGCCTTCGCGCTCTCCGCGCTCGGCATCAAGGGCTTCCACTGGCTGACCCCCGCCGGATCCCACAAGGCCGTCAAGTTCCTGGCCCTCGGAAACTTCCTGGCCACCTGGTTCACGGTCATCTCCATCGTCGTCGTCCTCGGCAAGATCGCCGACCTCGACCCCGGCGCCTACGCAGCCCTCGTCGGCTCGCTCATCCCGGCCCTCGCCGCGCTGAAGCTCACCGACGACAGCCACAAGGCGGCCCCCGCCAAGCCGCTGCCCTCCTGGGCCGAGATCCTCATCATCACCGGCGTCTTCGCCCTCGGCCTCTACGTCGTCACCTTCGGCATCGACACCGACGACAAGGAACCGCAGCTCTTCGTCGCCTACCTGATCACCGTCGGCTTCGCCGCCTTCGGCCTGCTCAAGTCGGGCCTCCTGGACCGGTTCAGCACCATCACGGCGAAGAACCGGCAGGTCACCCTCATCGGGACCGCCGCCGCCGCGATCGCCTTCCCGTTCATCCAGCAAAGCGGCGACACCTACACGCTCATCGCGGTCAACATCCTGATCTTCGCGACCGTCGCCCTCGGCCTCAACGTCGTCGTCGGCCTCGCCGGCCTCCTCGACCTCGGCTACGTCGCCTTCCTCGGCGTCGGCGCCTACGCCGCGGCCCTGGTCTCCGGAAGCACCGCCTCCGCGTTCGGCATCCAACTGCCCTTCTGGGCAGCGGTCATCGTCGGCGCCCTCGCCTCGCTCATCTTCGGCGTGGTCATCGGCGCACCGACCCTCCGCCTGCGCGGCGACTACCTCGCCATCGTCACCCTCGGCTTCGGAGAAATCTTCCGCATCGCCATGGGCAACCTCGACGGCCAGTCCGGCCCCGACATCACCAACGGCCCCAACGGCATCCCCAACATCCCCCACCTCGAACTCTTCGGGTGGAACTTCGGGGAATCCCACGTGGTCGGCGGCATCACCCTCGGCGCCTACGCCAACTACTACTTCCTGATGCTGCTCGTGATGGCCCTGGTCATCGTGATCTTCGCCCGCGCCGGCAACAGCCGCATCGGCCGCGCCTGGGTCGCCATCCGCGAAGACGAGACCGCCGCCGAAGCCATGGGCATCAACGGCTTCAAGGTCAAGCTCATCGCCTTCGCCCTCGGCGCCACCCTCGCCGGCCTCGCCGGCACCGTCCAGGCACACGTCAACAGCACGGTCGTCCCCGAGAACTACGTCTTCGCCGGGCCCGTCCCGCCGAACTCCGCGTTCCTCCTCGCCGCCGTCATCCTCGGCGGCATGGGCACCATCCGCGGCCCCATCCTCGGCGCCGCACTGCTCTTCCTGATCCCGGCGAAACTGGCCTTCCTCCAGGACTACCAGCTCCTCGCCTTCGGCATCGCCCTCATCCTGCTCATGCGCTTCCGCCCCGAAGGCCTCATCGCCAACAAGCGCGCGAAGCTCGAGTACCACGACGAAGAGACGACTGACCAGGCCCCCACGGACCTGGCCACCGCCAAGGCGGGGGCGTGAACGACATGACCACCACAGACACCACCACCACGACCACCGTGCTCGAAGCCAGCGGCGTCACCATGCGCTTCGGCGGCCTCACCGCCGTCAAGGGCGTCGACCTCACGGTCAACGCCGGCGAGATCGTCGGCCTCATCGGCCCCAACGGCGCCGGCAAGACCACCTTCTTCAACTGCCTCACCGGGCTGTACGTCCCCACCGAGGGAACCGTCAGCTACAAGGGCACCGTCCTGCCGCCCACGCCCCACAAGGTCACCGCAGCAGGCGTCGCCCGCACCTTCCAGAACATCCGGCTCTTCCACAACATGACCGTGCTGGAAAACGTCCTCGTCGGACGCCACACCCGCACCAAGGAAGGCCTCTGGTCCGCCCTCCTGCGCGGCCCCGGCTTCAAGAAGGCCGAAGCCGCCAGCGAAGCGCGCGCCATGGAACTCCTGGAGTTCATCGGCCTGAAGCACAAGGCCGGACACCTCGCGAAGAACCTCCCCTACGGTGAACAGCGCAAGCTCGAAATCGCCCGCGCGCTGGCCAGCGACCCCGGCCTCATCCTCCTGGACGAGCCCACCGCCGGCATGAACCCGCAGGAAACCCGCGCCGCCGAAGAACTCATCTTCGCGATCCGCGACATGGGCATCGCCGTCCTCGTCATCGAGCACGACATGCGCTTCATCTTCAACCTCTGCGACCGCGTCGCCTGCCTCGTCCAGGGCGAAAAACTCATCGAGGGCACCGCCTCCGAAGTCCAGGGCGACGAACGCGTCATCGCCGCCTACCTCGGCGAACCCTTCGAAGGCGCCCCCGGCGCGGAGGAAGTGGCCGAAGTCGAGGCCGCCGAAGCCGCCGCCCCGGACGCCGCCGACACGGACGCGGACGCGGACAGCACCACCAGCACGGACACGGAAGGAGAGGCCAAGTGACCGCACTGCTCAAGGTCGAAGACCTCAAAGTCGCCTACGGCAAGATCGAAGCCGTCAAGGGCATCTCCTTCGAAGTCAACGAAGGCGAAATCGTCTGCCTCGTCGGCACCAACGGCGCCGGCAAGACGACCACCCTGCGCACCCTCTCCGGGCTCCTCAAGCCCACCGCGGGCAACATCACCTTCGACGGCAAGCCCCTGGCCGGCGTACCCGCCCACAAGATCGTCTCCATGAAGCTGGCGCACTCCCCCGAGGGACGCCACATCTTCCCCCGGCTGACGATCACCGAGAACCTCCAGCTCGGCGCCTTCCTCCGTACGGACAAAGAAGGCATCGAGAAGGACATCCAGCGCGCCTACGACCTCTTCCCCATCCTGGGAGAGCGCCGCAAGCAGGCCGCCGGAACCCTCTCGGGCGGCGAGCAGCAGATGCTCGCCATGGGCCGCGCCCTCATGTGCCAGCCCAAGCTGCTCATGCTGGACGAGCCCTCCATGGGCCTCTCCCCGCTGATGATGCAGAAGATCATGGCCACCATCGCCGAACTCAAGGCGACCGGCACCACGATCCTCCTGGTCGAGCAGAACGCCCAGGCCGCCCTCTCGCTGGCCGACACGGCCCACGTGATGGAGATCGGCAAGATCGTCCTGTCCGGCACCGGCCAGGAGCTCCTGCACAACGAGGACGTCCGCAAGGCGTACCTCGGCGAGGACTGAGCACTCCCCCTCGTCGTACGAGTGAGGCCCGCCTCCGGATCCTGGATCCGGAGGCGGGCCTCGTTCGTTCTCGCTACGTCCTACTACTCACCCTTGGCGGCGGCCTTCTTCTCCTCGGCGTCCTCGATGACGGCCTCGGCGACCTGCTGCATGGACATCCGGCGGTCCATGGAGGTCTTCTGGATCCAGCGGAAGGCGGCCGGCTCCGAGAGCCCGTACTGCGTCTGCAGGATGCTCTTCGCGCGGTCCACGAGCTTGCGGGTCTCCAGGCGGAGCGAGAGGTCGGCGACCTCCTTCTCCAGCGCACGGAGCTCGGCGAAGCGCGAGACGGCCATCTCGATGGCCGGGACGACGTCGCTCTTGCTGAAGGGCTTCACGAGGTACGCCATGGCCCCGGCGTCACGCGCGCGCTCGACGAGATCGCGCTGCGAGAACGCGGTCAGCATCAGCACGGGGGCGATGGACTCCTCCGCGATCTTCTCGGCCGCGGAGATCCCGTCCAGGACGGGCATCTTCACATCAAGGATGACCAGGTCGGGACGGTGCTCCCGGGCCAGCTCGACGGCGGTCTGCCCGTCTCCGGCCTCCCCGACGACGGCGTAGCCCTCCTCTTCGAGCATCTCCTTGAGGTCGAGACGGATGAGCGCCTCGTCCTCGGCGATGACGACGCGCGTCGTCAGCGGCGGAACGTGCGACTGGTCGGCGTCGGGCGTGGGCGTCGACTCGTGCTCGGCGGTCACTGCGGCTCCTCTTTGCGGGGCTGTGCTGCTTGGATGAGCCTACCTAGCAGCGGCGCAGCATGGTCACCCGGTACACTCCGACGTGCAACCTTGCCGGGTTGGTGGAATGGCATACACGGATGTCTCAAACACATCTGCCCGTGAGGGCTTGCGGGTTCGAGTCCCGCACCCGGCACTGTCCGAAAAGCGGACGTTCACCTTCGCGTGAACGTCCGCTTTTTGCTACGTACAGCCATCGCGCGTCGCTCAGAGTGGCATCATGGAGTTTCACGCGCTCGAAGTACGACAAATGGCCGTTTCGCTACTGCGCAGCGGCACACGAAATGCTGAAGTAGCCCGGCGCCTCAATGTGCCGCTGGGCACCGTCGGCTACTGGAAACACGTGGACCGGTCCAAGCGCGACGAGTGCCCCGGTTCTCACAATCCAGATTGCCCCCGCTGCGATGACAGCCCGCTCGACCTACCCGCCTACTCGTACCTGCTTGGCCTCTACCTTGGCGACGGCCACATAAGCCGCTACTCGGGCCACCGAGTGCCCAACCTCATGATCACCTGCGACGATCACTGGCCCGGGCTCATGGACCTGGCTGAGCAAGCCGTACAACGGGTATTCCCCTTCAACCAGGTCTGCCGGGTCCGCAAAGTCGGCTGCCACAACATCAAGGTCTACTCGAAGCACCTTGAGTGCCTCTTCCCGCAGCACGGTCCCGGCAAGAAGCATGACCGCCGCATCGCCCTCGTGGACTGGCAGCAGGCCATCGTGGACGCCCACCCATGGGAGTTCATCCGGGGGCTGATCCACTCCGACGGGTGCCGGGTCACCAACTGGACCGTCCGCAACGGCAAGCGCTACGAGTACCCCCGGTACTTCTTCACCAACAAGTCCGACGACATCCGGAAGCTCTGCACGGACACCCTCGCGAAGGTCGGCGTCCAGTGGACGATCCTGGCCCGGGGCAGCGACCCGTTCAACGTGTCCATCGCAAGGAAGGCGTCCGTCGCGCTCATGGACGAGCACATCGGTCCGAAGTACTAGCCCGGCAGGTCGCCGCTACCGCCCAGGTTGGCGACCAGCCGCCGCAGGCCGTCGATCGTCGCCGCGTACGCCGCATCGTCCACACCCTCCCGCATCCGCGCGTGCACCTTCGCGTTGCGGTCGTGCGCGCGCACGCGGCCGGCCTCGCCCTGCTCCGTGAGGGTCAGCACGCCGCCCGTCTCCGTGAGCCAGCCCCGGGCCGCGAGGTCGTCGTAGAGGGCGTCGAAGTCGGTGTCCTGGTCGTCGTACGGGGTGAGCTTCTCGGTGAGGGCCGTGCGCTTCCAGTGGGCTGGGGAGGCGGCCACGTGGTTGAGGGTCCACCAGTGGGGCTGGGTGAGGTTCTCTTCGGCGAGGGCGGCGCGGAGGCCGCCTATGGCGAGGTTGGCGGCTTCGCGGGCCCAGTAGCCGATGGGCTGGGCCGCGAGCTGGTCCTGTGTGTACGTCTTCGTCGTCGTCATGCCGGGAGGCTATGACCTCAAGTCGGCTTGAGGTCAAGGCGTCTTGGTGCCCGCCAGGCCGTGCAGGACCGTCGCCACGTGGGCTTCCGCATCGGCTGGGTCCAGGGGGGCGTGGGCGATGAGGAGGCGGTACCAGAACGGGCCGAAGACCAGGTCGGTGGCGTGGTCGAGATCCGTGGTGGTGGGGAGCTCCTCGCGCGTTACCGCCCGAGTCAAGAGAGTGGCAACGACATCGCGGCGGGTGGCGACCCAGGCGCGGAATGGTTCGGCGAAGGCGGGGTCGAGCTGGGCTTCGGCCATGAGGCCGGTGAGGGCTTTGGTGCGGACGGGGTCGCGGCCGATGCGGTAGAGGTCGGTGACGAAGGCGGTGAGGTCGCCGGTGAGGGTGCCGGTGTCGGGTTCGGGGACGCGGGCGGCGGTTTCGTGGGCGTAGGCGTCCATGACGAGGGCGGGCTTGGATTTCCACCAGCGGTAGACGGTGCTCTTGGCGACGTTGGCGCGCTTGGCGACGCCTTCGATGGTGAGGGCGCCGTAGCCGTTCTCGACGAGGAGTGCGGCGGTGGCTTCGAGGACGGAGTGGTGGGCGTCTTCGTTGCGGAGGCGGCCGCCGGTGCGGGGCGGGTTGCTCGAAGAGTTGCTCGAAGGAGTGATTGACACGGCTTCACGATAGCCCTAGCGTTTTATCAAAACGCGGCGTAGCGTTTTGATTGAAGGATCGACCTAGGGATACGAGGGGCGGAGCCATGGGCAAGATCGTGATCGCGCACGGGTACGGGATGAACGCCGGGGAGCACTGGTACACGGCGACGGGTGAGGAGTTCGCCACCGAGGGGCACGAGGTGCGGATTCCGAACTTCCCCGAGCCCTTCGCGCCGGAGGCCGATGTGTGGCTGAAGGGGCTGCGGGAGGAGACGGTGGGTGCGCCGGCCGGTGAGACCGTGTTGGTGGGTCACAGTCTCGGTGGGGTGAATGTGCTGCGGCTGCTGCAGGAGCACGACACGGAGGCCGAGGGGGCGTTCGCGGGGGTGGTGTTCGTGGCGTCGATGTCCGGCGAGGTGGGGTATGACGCGTTGGCGCCGTTCTTCTCGCCGGAGTTCGACTGGCAGCGGATCCGCAGGGCTGCGCGGGAGTTCCGTGTGCTGCACGCGGCGGATGACCCGGTGACAGGGGAGGCGACGGGTGAGCATGTGATGCGGTTCGTGCGGGAGCTGGGCGCCGAGGCGCGGGTGACCGCGTCGGGCGGGCACTTCCCGAGTGCGGGTGAGAGCCGGTTGGTGTTGCCCGACGCGGTGCGTCTTATACGTGAGGTGCTGTAGCCGCTTGCGGGCGGTGTCAGCGGACTGCGTCGCCGATGTGGTGGATGCGGACGAGGTTGGTGGATCCGCTGACGCCGGGGGGTGAGCCGGCGGTGATGACGACGACGTCGCCGGGTACGCAGCGGCCGATGCGCAGGAGTTCTTCTTCGACCTGGGCGACCATGGCGTCGGTGGAGTCGACGTGGGGGCCGAGGAAGGTTTCCACGCCCCAGGTGAGGTTGAGTTGGGAGCGGGTGGCGGGGTCGGGGGTGAAGGCGAGGAGGGGGATGGGTGAGCGGTAGCGGGAGAGCCGGCGGACGGTGTCTCCGCTCTGGGTGAAGGCGACGAGGAATTTCGCGCCGAGGAAGTCGCCCATTTCGGCGGCGGCGCGGGCGACTGCTCCGCCTTGGGTGCGGGGCTTGTTGCGCTCGGTGAGCGGGGGGAGGCCCTTGGCGAGGATGTCTTCTTCGGCGGCTTCGACGATGCGGGCCATGGTGCGGACGGTTTCGATGGCGTACTTGCCGACGCTGGTCTCGCCGGAGAGCATGACGGCGTCGGTGCCGTCGATGACGGCGTTGGCGACGTCGGATGCTTCGGCGCGGGTGGGCCGGGAGTTGTCGATCATCGAGTCGAGCATTTGGGTGGCGACGATGACGGGCTTGGCGTTGCGCTTGGCGAGCTTGACGGCTCGCTTCTGGACGATGGGGACCTGTTCCAGGGGCATTTCGACGCCGAGGTCTCCGCGGGCGACCATGATGCCGTCGAAGGCGGCGACGATGTCGTCGATGTTTTCGACTGCTTGGGGCTTTTCGACCTTGGCGATGACGGGGAGGCGTCGGCCTTCTTCGTCCATGATGCGGTGGACGTCTTCGATGTCGCTTCCGCTGCGGACGAAGGAGAGGGCGATGATGTCGGCGCCGATGCGCAGGGCCCAGCGGAGGTCTTCGATGTCTTTTTCGGAGAGGGCGGGGACGGAGACTGCGACGCCGGGGAGGTTGAGTCCCTTGTTGTCGGAGACCATGCCGCCTTCGATGACGCGGGTGTGGACGCGGGGGCCGTCGACGGCGGTGACTTCGAGGGTGACGCGGCCGTCGTCTACGAGGATGCGTTCGCCGGTGGTGACGTCGGCGGCGAGGCCTTTGTAGGTGGTGCCGCAGGTGTGGCGGTCGCCTTCGTGGTCTTCGACGGTGATGGTGAATTCGTCGCCGCGTTCAAGGAGTACGGGGCCTTCGCGGAAGCGGCCCAGGCGGATCTTCGGGCCTTGAAGGTCGGCGAGGATGCCGACGCTGCGGCCGGTTTCGTCGGAAGCCTTGCGGACGCGCTGGTAGCGGTCCTCGTGTTCGGCGTAGGTGCCGTGGCTGAGGTTGAAGCGGGCGATGTCCATTCCGGCTTCGACCAGGGCTTTGATCTGGTCGTATGAGTCGGTGGCGGGGCCCAGGGTACATACGATTTTCGCTCGGCGCATGGGGCGAGCGTATGCCCCTACCAGGGAGTAGGAAATTGGTTCCGGGTGTCCACTCAACAACCTTTGAGCAAAAGGTTGTTGACAATTGTTGAATGTGCATGGGGGTGCTCTGATGAGCACCCCCGGGCACCATTTTTAGGCTGGCACAGCTTCAGGGTTTTCAGAGTCGGGGAGGGGTCATCGTGAAGCGTGCGTTCACCTGTGCGTAGACGGTCTGGCGCTGGGGTTCGAGGTCGAGGGCGGGGGCGCCTGCGTCTTCGGCGGCGCTGAAGGCCATGGTGCGCATTCCGGCGCCGGCTGTCTGGAAGGGGGTGGGGGCGTTCTCGGCTCCGAGGTCGGCGAGTTCGACGAGGGCGGCGAGTTCGGCTCCGAGGGCGGCGGCGTATTCGCGGGCGCGTTGGACGGCTTCGAGTACGGCTTGGCGGCGGGCTTCGCCGTGGGCGGGTGAGGTGGGGCGCAGGGCCCACCAGGGTCCGTCGACCTGGGTGAGTTCGAGGTCGGCGAGGCGGGTGGTGAGTTCGCCGAGGGTGGTGAAGTCGTTGAGTTCGGCGGTGAGGTGGACGCGTCCGTGGTAGGCGCGGATGCGTTCGCCGCGGCCGTGGCGGGTGAGTTCGGGGGTGATGGAGAAGGCGCCGGTTTCGAGTTTTTCGACGGGGTCGCCGTAGCTTTTGACGAGGTCGAGGACGGCGTTGTTGCGGCGGGTGAGGTCTTCGAGGGCGGTGCGCCGGTCGGTGCCGCGGGCGCTGACGGTGATGCCGATGCGGGCGATTTCGGGGTCGACTTCGAGGGTGGCTTCGCCGCGGACGGCGACGCGGGGGACTTCGGGGGTTCCGTAGGGCTGGTGCGATGCGTCCTGGGTCATGGATTCACTCTCGCACTGCTGCTCGTACGGGGGCGGTCATCGGATCGAAACCTGGTGGGGGTGTTGCGGCTTGTTACTGCTGGGTCAGAATCTACGCGCGTTACCTGTGTGCACCTGTACCTCACAAGGGGAGATGGCATGGCGTTCGACCGTAGGACATTCTTGGGCACTTCGGCTGCGACGGGGGCGGCTGTGGCGTTGGCGGGGGCCACGAGCACCCCGGCCGCCGCGGCTGAGGCCGTGGCCGGCGGCGCTTCGGCCGCGGGGGCGAAGACGTACGCGTTCACGGTGATGGGGACGACGGACCTGCACGGGAACGTCTTCAACTGGGACTACTTCACGGACAAGGAGTTCGACGACAAGGCGCACAACGACGTCGGTCTGGCGAAGATCTCGACGCTGGTGAACCAGGTGCGGGCGGAGAAGGGGCGGCGCAACACGCTGCTGATCGACGCCGGGGACACCATTCAGGGGACGCAGCTTTCGTACTACTACGCGAAGGTGGATCCGATCACGGCGCGGCGTGGTCCGGTGCATCCGATGGCGCAGGCGATGAACGCGATCGGGTATGACGCGGCGGCGCTGGGGAACCACGAGTTCAATTACGGCATTCCGGTGCTGCGGAAGTTCGAGGAGCAGTGCGAGTTCCCGTTGCTGGGGGCGAACGCGCTGGATGCGAAGACGTTGCGGCCGGCGTTCCCGCCGTACAGCATGCACCGGCTGCGTACTCCGCACGGGCGGGATGTGAAGGTGGCGGTGCTGGGTCTGACGAATCCGGGGATCGCGATCTGGGACAAGGCGAACGTGCAGGGGAAGATGACGTTCCCGGGTCTTGAGGAGCAGGCCGCGAAGTATGTGCCGCGGCTGCGGTCGCTGGGTGCGGATGTGGTGATCGTGTCGGCGCATTCGGGTTCGAGTGGCACGTCGAGTTACGGGGACCAGTTGCCGCACGTGGAGAACGCGGCGGGTCTGGTGGCGGAGCAGGTGCCGGGGATCGACGCGATCCTGGTGGGGCACGCGCATACGGAGATCTCGGAGTACCGGGTGCGGAACAAGGCGACGGGCAAGGACGTGGTGTTGTCCGAGCCGTTGAAGTGGGGGCAGCGGCTGACGTTGTTCGACTTCGAGCTGACGTGGGCGAGGGGCTGCTGGTCGGTGGCGAAGGTGTCGGCCCGGGTGCTGAATTCGAATACGGCGGTGGAGGACCCGGCGATCGTGGGGCTGCTGTCGGACGAGCACCGCAAGGTCGTGGCGTATGTGAACCAGGTGATCGGTACGTCGACGCAGGCGATGCCCTCGGTGGAGGGGCCGGTCAAGGACGTGGCGATCATCGATCTGATCAACCATGTGCAGGCGGAGACGGTGCGGGGTGCGCTGGCGGGTTCGGAGTGGGGTGCGCTGCCGGTGCTGTCGCAGGCTTCGTGTTTCTCGCGGACGGCGGCGATTCCGGCCGGGCAGGTGACGATCAGGGATGCGGCGGGTCTGTATCCGTTCGAGAACACGCTGGAGGCGCGGCTGCTGACGGGTGCGCAGGTCAAGGAGTATCTGGAGTATTCGGCGAAGTACTACGTGCGGACGGCTCCCGGTGAGGTGGTGGATCCGGCGAAGCTGACGAACGCGGAGGGTACTCCGGACTACAACTACGACGCTGTGTACGGGTTGACGTACGACATCGACATCTCCGAGCCGGTGGGTTCGCGGATTTCGGGGCTGTCGTTCGAGGGGAAGCCGGTGGATCCGGCGGCGCAGTTCGTGCTGGCGGTGAACAACTACCGGGCCTCGGGTGGCGGGAACTTCCCGCACGTGCCGCAGTCCAAGCAGGTGTGGGCGAATTCGGATGAAATACGCAACACGATCATCCAGTGGGTGAAGGCGAAGGGGACGGTGGACCCGGCGCAGTTCGCGTCCGTGGACTGGCGGCTGACCCGAGCCGGGGCACCGGTCTTCTAAAGCATCGTCTTCTGAACGTTTCTCCTTACGGATGCTCGACCAGTGGGAGCAGTTCGCCGGCGGGTTGGGGCCGGGTGTGCTCCCGCTGTTCGAGGCCGAAGGTGGTGAAGGCGGTGCGGGTGGGCTGGGGGTAGGGCTCTTTGCCCGTCAGGGTGTTCAGGATGGCGGCGCTGCGCCAGGCGGCGAGGCCGAGGTCGGGGGCTCCGACGCCGTGGGTGTGGCGTTCGCCGTTCTGGACGAAGACGCTGCCGGTGACGGCCGGGTCGGTGATCATCCGGTAGCGGTCGTCGATGCGGGGGCGGCCGGAGGAGTCCTTGCGCAGGTAGGGGTCGAGTCCGGCGAGGAGGCGGGCGAGGGGGCGTTCGCGGTAGCCGGTGGCGAGGACGACGGCGTCGGTGGTGAGGCGGGAGCGGGTGCCCTGGTCCACGTGTTCGAGGTGGAGTTCGACCTTGGTGGTGGCGACGCGGCCGGCGGTGCGGACGCTGACTCCGGGGGTGAGGACGGCGTCGGGCCAGCCTCCGTCGAGGGTGCGGCGGTAGAGCTCCTCGTGGATGGCGGCGATGGTGGCGGCGTCGATGCCCTTGTGGAGTTGCCATTGGGCGGGGACGAGGCGGTCGCGGACGGGTTCGGGGAGGGAGTGGAAGTAGCGGGTGTAGTCGGGGGTGAAGTGTTCCAGGCCGAGCTTGGAGTACTCCATGGGGGCGAAGGAGGGGGTGCGGGCGAGCCAGGTGAGGCGTTCGCGGCCGGCGGGGCGGGAGCGGAGCAGGTCGAGGAAGACTTCGGCTCCGGACTGGCCTGATCCGATGACGGTGACGTGGTCGGCGCCGAGGATGCGCTGCCGGTTGTCGAGGTACTCGGAGGAGTGGATCACCGGGACGGTGGGGGCTTCGGCGAGGGGGCGCAGTGGTTCGGGGACGTAGGGGGCGGTCCCGATGCCGAGGGCGAGGTTGCGGGTGTAGGTGCGGCCGAGGGCTTCGGCTTCGCCGTCGGCGTCGACTTGGGTGAAGTCGACTTCGAAGAGGTCGCGTTCGGGGTTCCAGCGGACGGCGTCGACTTGGTGGCCGAAGTGGAGTCCGGGCAGGCGGCCGGCGACCCAGCGGCAGTAGGCATCGTATTCGGCGCGCTGGATGTGGAAGCTCTCGGCGAAGTAGAAGGGGAAGAGTCGTTCCTTGTGCTTGAGGTAGTTGAGGAACGACCAGGGGCTGGAGGGGTCGGCGAGGGTGACGAGGTCGGCGAGGAAGGGGACTTGGAGGGTGGCTCCGTCGATGAGGAGTCCGGGGTGCCAGCGGAAGTCGCGGCGCTGGTCGTAGAAGGCGGTGGCGAGTTCTCCGGCGCCTTGCTGGGGCAGGCCGTGGGCGAGGGCCGCGAGGGAGAGATTGAAGGGGCCGATGCCGATTCCGACGAGGTCGTGGGGTGCATCGAGCTGGGCGGTCATCGGTGGGTGCTGCCTTCCAGGAGGTTCACGAGGGCGTCCAGGTCCCCCGCCGTGGTGTGGGGGTTGAGCAGGGTGGCCTTGAGCCAGAGGCGGCCGTCGGCGGTGGCCCGGCCCAGTACGGCGGTGCCGTCGAGGAGGAGGGTGCGGCGCAGGGTGGCGATGGCGGTGTCGTCGGCGTGGGTGGGCCGGAACAGGACCGTGCTGATGGTGGGCGCGGCGTGGAGTTCGAAGGCGGGGTGTGCTTCGAGGAGCCGGGCGAGGTGTTCCGCGCGGGCGCAGGTGCGGTCGATGAGGTGGATGAGGCCGTCTCGGCCGAGTGAGCGCAGGGTGGCGGCGATTTTGAGGGCGTCTGCGCGGCGGGTGGTGCGCAGGGAGCGGCCGAGGAGGTCGGGCAGTCCGGCTCGGGTGTCGTCGGGGGCGTTGAGGTAGTCGGCCTGGTGGGTGAGGGGGGCCAGGAGGGTGGTGTCGGGGACCGTGAGGAGTCCGGCGGCGATGGGCTGCCAGCCGAGTTTGTGCAGGTCGATGGTGATCGATCGGGCGCGGTGCAGGCCGGCGAGTTTGGGGCGGTGGCGGGGGCTGAGGTGGAGGAGTCCGCCGTAGGAGGCGTCGATGTGGAGGTCGGCGCCGTGCTGTTCGCAGAGGTCGGCGAGGGCGTCGAGGGGGTCGATGAGGCCGGCGTCGGTGGTGCCTGCGGTGGCGGTGACGAGGGCGGGGCCGGTGGTGGTGGCGAGTGCCTCGGCGAGGGTGGCGGGGGTGAGGGTTCCGGTGGGGGTGGGGAGGCTGCGGGCGGGGGGCAGGCCGAGGAGCCAGGCGGCGCGCGGGATGGAGTGGTGGGCGTTGGCGCCGTGCAGGACGGTGAGGTGGGGGCCGTGGCGTTCGCGGGCGAGGAGGAGGGCGAGGTGGTTGGCTTCGGTGCCGCCGGTGGTGAGGACGGCGTCGGGGTGGGGGGTGTCGTGGAACTCCGCGGCGAGTGTGCGGGTGAGGAGGGTTTCGAGGGCGGAGGCGGCGGGGGCCTGGTCCCAGGAGTCGAGGGAGGCGTTGAGGGCGCTGGCGGCGAGGTCGGCGGCGGCCGCGACGGCGAGGGGCGGGCAGTGCAGGTGGGCTGCGCAGAGGGGGTCTGCGGGGTCGGCCGCGCCGGCGGTGAGGGTGTGGACGAGGGTCCGTAGTGCTTCGTGGTCGCCGTGTCCGTGGTCGGGGAGTACGTCGCCGAGTGCGGCGGTGACGCGGGCGGTGACGGCCTCGGGTCCGCCGGCGGGGAGGGGACCGCCGCGGGCGTGGGCTCCGGTGCGGAGGGCGTCGAGGACGGTGGCGAGGAGGGGTTGCAGGGCGTCGGGGCCGTGGGGTCCGCCGGCGAGCGGGGCGGTGCCGCGTCTGCCTGTGCCGGGGGGCGCTGTCATGCGGTTGTCCTCACGGGAACGGTTCGGCGGCGGGTGGTGCCGCTCTGCTGGGTCGGGGACCCGGGGGGTACAACGATCCGACCCGAATGGGGTAACCGCCCGGGTTTATGGGTGGTTGATTTCAGGCCGTCGGGGTGGCCTGGAGAGATCAGCTCGAGCTGAGACCGGCGTCGTTCCGCTGCATGCCCTCACCACCTGGTTCCGGCGGCCGGCTGCGCAACGACGCAGCCCCGCGCCCGAGTGCGCCTCCTCGGGGCGCCTACCCGTCCTCACGGGAACGGTTCGGAGCCGTGCACGCGCTGCTGCCCGGGCCGCTGCCTGCGGGGTTGTCGACGCGTGGGGTCCACGAGGGCGTGGATCCGCCGGCGTCCGAGTCGTGGGCCGGGGGCGTGGGTGGGGTGGGGCGTCGGCGGGCCGAAGGGCGTGTACCGGGGGGGCCGGCAAGCCTGAGGGGCCCATCCGTGGCGGGCCGTCCCGGCACGAAGGGCCCGGCCCCCGCGGGGCCGGTGGCCGGGCGGAGCCGATGGCCGGGCGGAGCCGATGGCCGGGCGGAGCCGGGCAGGGCGGAGCCGGGCCGGGCCGGGCAGGGCAGGGCAGGGCCGAGCGGGGCCGGGCTCGGGGCCGGGCCCGGCGGTCACGAGGGGGCCCGGCGGGCACGAGGGGGCCTCGGGCGGCATCAGGGCAGTGAACGCGCCCGAGGTCTCGGCCGGGTATGGGTGAGGTCGTGGGGTCAGGGGCGGGCGCGGAGGGCGCGGGACAGGTCGTCGAGGTGGTCTACGAGTTTGCGGTGGAGGAGCGGGGTGATGTCGGGGGCGGTCAGGGCGGCGTGGCCGGCCTGGAGGTTGGCTTCGGTGATTTCGTGGCCGGGGAGGGCCCAGCGGCCTGCCGCGTCGGCGATGGCGGGGCCGCGGCGGGCGGCGAGGGTGACGGCCTCGGGGTAGGCCCGGGGTACGTACTCCCGTACCAGGTCCGCCTGTTCGGGCTGCCAGAAGCCTTGGGCGGTGGCGGTGAAGAGGTAGTTGGAGAGGGAGTCGTCGTGGAAGAGGCGCTCCCAGGCGGCGGCCTTGGCCTCGGGGGTCGGGAGGGCGGCCCGGCAGCGGGCGGCGCCTTCCCGGCCGGTGGCGCTGGGGTCGGCGGCGAGGGCTTCGTCGATGTCGGCTTCGCCGGCCGCGCCGAGGACGGACAGGCGGGCGAGGATGCGCCAGCGCAGTTCGGGGTCGAGGGCGGGGCCGCCGGGGACGGTGCCGTCGGCGAGCCAGCCGGCGATGGTGTCGGGCTGGGTGGCGCTGTCGACGAGGGCGCGGACGGCGACGAGCCGCAGGCCGGGGTCGGAGCCGTCCTCGGTGCGCCGCAGCAGGTCGCGGGCGATGTTGGTGAGGGCGGTGAGGGCGTCGCCCCGGCGGTCGGGGGTGAGGTAGCGGTCGGCGATCTGGGCGCGGGTGAAGGTGAGGACGCCTTGGACGATCGCGAGGTCGGACTCGTCGGGGACGTGGGCTTCAGCCGTGGCCAGGTAGTCGGCGGCGGCCAGTTCGCCGTCGCGGACCATGTCGCGGAGGGAGTTCCAGACGACGGCGCGGGTGAGCGGGTCGGGGATGCGGGAGATGCCGCGCAGGGCGGTTTCCAGTGAGGTCTCGTCGAGACGGACCTTGGCGTAGGTGAGGTCTCCGTCGTTGAGGACGAGGAGGGCGGGGCGCGGGCCGCTCACGGAGAGGATCTCGTCGGTGGGGACGTCGAGGGCGAGGACCTCGCGGGGTTCGACGGCGCCGTCGGGGGCCCGGTCGTAGAGGCCGGCGGCGATGTGGTGGGGGCGGTTTCCGGTGCGGTCGACGGTGAGGGTCCAGCCTCCGTGGCTTTCTTCGAGGCGGGGGGTGAGGGTGTCGACTCCGGTGGTGCGCAGCCAGGTCTCGGCCCAGGTGTGGACGTCCCGGTCGGTGTGGGCGGCGAGGGAGTCGACGAAGTCGGCGAGGGAGGCGTTGGCGAACTTGTGGCGGGCGAAGTGGGTGTTGATGCCGGCCAGGAAGTCCTTCTCGCCGAGCCAGGCGACGAGTTGGCGCAGGGCGGAGGCGCCCTTGGCGTAGGAGATGCCGTCGAAGTTGAGGAGGGCGGAGGCGGTGTCGGGGACGGCGGTGGCGTCCGGGGCGACGGGGTGGGTGGAGGGGCGCTGGTCGGCGTCGTAGCCCCAGGGTTTGCGTTCCATGCCGAAGCCGGTCCAGGTCTCGGTGAAGCGGGTGGCTTCGATGAGGGTCTGGTAGCCCATGAATTCGGCGAAGGACTCGTTCAGCCAGATGTCGTCCCACCAGGTGAGGGTGACGAGGTCGCCGAACCACATGTGGGCCATCTCGTGCGCGATGGTCACGGCGCGGCGCTGGCGTTCGGCGTCGGTGACGGCGGAGCGGAAGACGTAGTCGTCGCGGAAGGTGACCAGTCCGGGGTTCTCCATGGCGCCGGCGTTGAACTCGGGTACGAAGGCCTGGTCGTAGGAGTCGAAGGGGTAGGGCTCGGTGAACTTCTCGTGGAAGCGGTCGTAGCAGGCGGTGGTGAGGTCGAGGATCTCCTGCGCGTCGGCGTCGAGGTGGGGGGCGAGGGAGCGGCGGCAGTGGATGCCGAAGGGGAGCCCGGCGTGTTCGGTGCGGACGCTGTGCCAGGGGCCGGCGGCGACGGCGGCGAGGTAAGTGGAGATGACGGGGGTGGGGGCGGAGTGCCAGATGCCCGCCTCGGAGGCGGAGCCGTCGCCCGAGCCGTCGTCGCTGTCGCCGAGTCGTTCGCCGATGCGGGAGGTGATGCCGTTGGCGAGGACGGTCCAGTGCGGCGGGGCGGTGACGGTGAACTCGAACACGGCCTTGAGGTCGGGCTGGTCGAAGGCCGGGAAGACGCGCTGGACGTCGTCGAGGAACATCTGGGTGTAGACGTACGTCTCCCCGTCCGCGGGGTCGGTGAAGCGGTGGAGGCCTTCGCCGGTGCGGGAGTAGCGCATGCGGGCGGCGATGCGGAGCTCGTGGGGGCCCTCGGTGAGGCCGGTGAGGGGGAGGCGGCCGTCGGCGAGGGAGGCCGGGTCCAAGGGGTGTCCGTCGAGGGCGGCGGAGCGCAGTTCGGCCGGTTTCAGCTCGACGAAGGTGTCGCCGGCGGCGCGGGCGGTGAACCGGATGACGGTGCGGGACTCGAAGGTCTCGTCGCCGGTGGTGAGGTCGAGGTCGACCTCGTAGTGCCGGACGTCGAGGAGCTGGGCTCGGAGCTGCGCTTCGTTGCGCGTCAGTGCGGACATGGGGCCCATGCTGCCGGATGGCGGCTCCGGCGCCGGGCCCCGGCTTCTATTCGCCCTCGCCGGCGGCGATCGTCTCGTGGTGGCGGATGACCTCGGCGATGATGAAGTTGAGGAGCTTCTCGGCGAAGGCGGGGTCGAGTTTGGCGTTCTCGGCGAGCTGGCGCAGCCGGGCGATCTGGCTGGCCTCGCGGCCCGGGTCGGCCGGGGGGAGCTGGTGGCGGGCCTTGAGGTGGCCGACTTGCTGCGTGCACTTGAACCGCTCGGCGAGCATGTGGACCACGGCCGCGTCGATGTTGTCGATGCTGTCCCTGAGCCGGGCCAGCTCGGCGGTCACGTTCTCATCGATGTCCCTGGTGTTCATGGTCCACGAGAATACGTGGCGCGCACGTTCGGTTCGTCGGCCGATCGGCCACTGAGACGGCGGGGGCGGGGGCGGGGGCACGCTGGCGCGCGCCGGGGTCTGGTCTGGAAGGTGGCTCTGCGATACGCGGCACCTGGCCCGCCCCCGACTGCGCAGGCGGGTGCCCGTCGGTGCGGCGAGGCCAGGAGCACAGCCGGCTACGGGCCCGGCGGGGCGGACGGGTGCGGGACCGGGCAGCGCAGCCGGGCGGGGCGCCCGAGCAGCACGGCTGACCAGGGCGGGGGGCCGCCGAGGCGGAGGCGCCGCCGAGGCGGAGGCGCCGTCGAAGCGGAGGCCCGTCCAGGCAGGGCCCCGTCGAAGCGGAGGCGCCGTCGAAGCGGAGGCCCGTCCAGGCAGGGCCCCGTCGAAGCGGAGGCGCCGTCCAGGCAGGGCCCCGTCGAAGCGGAGGCGCCGTCGAGGCAGGGCCCCGTCCAGGCGGAGGCCCGTCCAGGCAGGGCCCCGTCGAAGCGGAGGCCCGTCCAGGCAGGGCCCCGTCGGGGCGGGCCGGGCCGGAGCCGAAGGGGCGGTTAGAGGGGGAGGAGGGCTGTGACCAGCCAGCCGCCTTCGGGGGCGGGGCCGGCGGTGAGGGAGCCGCCGAGGGCTTCGGCGCGTTCGGCCATGCCGACGAGGCCGTAGCCGCCGCCGCGGGCGTTCTCGGAGAGTTTCGCGGGGCGGCCGCCGTCGTCGGCGATCCGTACTTCGAGGCCGGCCGGGACGGTGCGCAGGCCGACCCGGACGGCGGTGGCGGTGGCGGCGTGCTTGCCGATGTTGGTGAGGGCTTCGAGGACGATGCGGTGGGCGGTGGCGGCGACGTCGGCGGGGAGCCGGGCCTCCAGGCCCTCTTCCACGTAGAGGACGACGGGCGGGCCGGTGGCGGCGAACCGTTCCGTCAGCTCGCGGATCTCTCGGAGGCCGGCGACGGGGGCGGTGCCGGCGGAGCCTGCTGCGCCGGCGCCCTTGCCCGTCTCGGGGCCGGTGTCTTCGGCGCCCTCGCGGAGGATCTTGACCAGGCGGCGCATGGAGCCGAGCGCCTCGTCGCCGGCGGTCTCGATGCGGCCGAAGATCTCGCCGGCGCGTTCGGCGGAGACCTTGGTGTAGCGGGCGGCGCGCGCCTCGACGACGATCCCCGTCACGTGGTGGGCGACGAGGTCGTGGAGCTCGCGCGCCAGTTCCAGTCGCTCGGCGCTGCGTACGGCGCGCAGCTCGCGGACCCGTTGGACGGACTGCAGGCGCAGGAGCAGGGAGTACGCGGTGACGACGACGGCGAGCACGGAGAAGAGCAGCGTGAAGCGGCCCGGGTCCGCGTCGCGGACGGGCGCCGCCATGGAGCCGAGGGCGAGGAGGGGGCCGAGGACGGCGGCGGTCCGGGCGGGGGCGCGGAGCAGGACCTGGGTGAGGAGGACGAGCAGGGCGATGGCCTCGCCGCCGCCCCAGACGACGAGGGGGAGGTTGCTGAAGATCAGGGAGAGGGTGACGGTCCAGGTGACGGCGGCGGCGAACCAGGCGCGGGCGAGGAGCGGGATGGCCGGCCAGGGTGCGGCGCTGAGGCAGACGAGGATGCCGGACACCCAGACGGCGGCGTGCGGGGTGCTGGGCTGGCGGGCGAGGACGACGCCTTCGAAGGTGACGAGGGAGAGGAGGGTGAGGGAGAGGGTGATGCGGATCCAGTCCGCGACGTGGGGGTGGCGGCGGGCCCATGGCCCCAGGGGGCTCATGCGGTGCCCCGGGCTCCGCGGGTGGCTCCGCCGGTGGGACGGGGCTCCGCGCGGGTGGCTCCGCCCGCGGGCAGGGCGGCTCCGCGATGGGTGTGCGGGCTTCGGCGCAGGGCGGAGCGGCGGTTCGGCCGGGCGCTGCCCGTACCCGTGGCGGCCGGTGTCGTCGGGGACGGCGTGCGCCGGCTTCCTGGGGCGCCGCCCCAGACCCCGCGCCTCGAACGCCGGCGGGGCTGTTTTTGCCCGGCGGCCCCCGAACAGGGACGGGCCTGACTCTGGCAGGCCGCGCGGGAAAGGCGACGGGGCCGATTCTGGACGGCGGTGCCCGAACCGCGGCGGGGCAGGTTCCGCCCCGTGGCGCCCGCACGGCGGCCGGGCTCGTTCGGGGGGTGGGGGCGGGTCACGCCGGGGTGCCTGCCAGGCCGCTTTCCCAGGCCCAGGCGGCGATTTCCACGCGGTTGCGGGCGTCCAGTTTGGCCTGGACGTTGGCCAGGTGGGTCTTGACGGTGGAGAGGGAGACGAAGAGCTCCCCCGCGATCTCGGCGTTGGTCAGCCCGCGCGCGAGGCAGCGTACGACCTCGCGTTCCCGGTCCGTCAGGGGCTCCGCCGGGCGGCGGGCGGCCGCGGCGGCGGCCGGGGTGCGGTGGGCCATTTCGCGCAGCAACCGTACGGTGATGGCGGGTGAGACGAGGGAGTCTCCGACGGCTGCCGCCCTCACCGCTTCAACCAGCATGGCCGGGCTCGCGTCTTTGAGGAGGAAGCCGGACGCTCCGCCCTGGAGCGCCGCGTGGACGTACTCGTCGAGGTCGAAGGTGGTGACGATGACGATGCGGGGGGTGTCGCGGCCGGAGAGCCGGCGGGTGACTTCGAGCCCGTCGAGTTTGGGCATGCGGATGTCGAGGAGCAGGACGTCGGGGTGGTGTTCGGCGACGGCCGCGAGGGCTGCTTCGCCGTCGACGACGTCGGCGACCACTTCGATGTCCGGCTGGCTTTCGAGGATCATCCGGAAGCCGGTCCTGACCATCTCCTGGTCGTCCGCGATGATCACTCTGATTGCCATGCGCCGCCTGCCCCACTGTCGCCCGCTGCCTGTGCTGTCCCGGCTTCCCCGGCATTCCCACCCGGTGGGATCTCTCCATGGGACCTGCGGGCGCGTCGGCCCGCAACCGCACGGCAGACCGCCGGGAGCATGCCGCAAGGCCGGAACGGCGTCGTTCCGGCCTCGCGGTACTGCGATTGACCTTACGGACATGTGGGGCATCGCGCCTCATTCTTCCGGCCCCTGTCGGATGGGCCGGGAGGAGGAGGGCAGCAGGGCCGAGGGGTGGTCAGAGCGTGGCGGCCGCGCTCTTGATCGCTGCCGCGAAGGTGGAGACCTCCGTGTAGACGCCGGGGTAGTCGGGGCGGGCGCAGCCCTCGCCCCAGCTGACTATGCCGACCTGGATCCAGGCGTTGGCGTTGTCCCGGCGGAACATGGGGCCGCCGGAGTCGCCCTGGCAGGTGTCGATGCCGCCCGCGTCAAATCCGGCGCAGATCTCCTCGGCGGGCACCAGGGAGCTGCCGTAGGAGGCCTGGCAGGAGGCGTCGGAGACGAAGGGGACGGTGGCCTTGCGCAGGTAGCGCTGCTGGCCTCCGCCTTCGCGGGTGGCGCCCCAACCGGCGACGGTGAAGGTGCCGTTGTCGTAGGCCTTGGTGTCGGCGATCTTGAGGGTGGGCAGGTTGATGGGCTTGGCGAGCTTGATCAGCGCCCAGTCCTTGCCGGTGCCGTTGTAGCCGGGGGCGCGGAGCACCTTGGTGGACTTGACCTTGATGGCGCTGGAGCTGTTGAGGTCGACGACTCCGGCGGTGGCGGTGATGGAGGTGTTGTTGCCGGAGCTGCCGACGCAGTGGGCGGCGGTGAGCACGATCTGCTGGGTGTAGAGGGCGCCGCCGCAGCCCATGGAGAGCCGGACCATGAAGGGGAATTCCCCTTGGGCGGCGGGGGTTCCGCCGACCACGGGGACCGGGGCCGGGGCCGGGGACGCGGTGGCGGAGCCGGGCTGGAGGCTGACGGCCGCGAGGGCCACCGCTCCGGCGGCGAGGATGCGCTTGAGGGTGGTGGTGAGGCTGGACACAGTCGACACACTGCCTTTCGTGGGGGGTTGGGCCGTGCGCGTCGCTCCATGACGGGTGGGACAGGCCGCATGGATGACGGGGACATGACACACCGTCGACCCAGGGGGCTTCAAGAACGCGTTTTCGGACAACTTCCGGCCGGAGGTGTCCAATGACGCACAACGGTCGGCGGAACAGCCCGATCGAGCACGGATTTCCTCATCTGGAGACGGTCCGCGCGGCCGTCACCGCGCTGTTCCGGCGGCTGTCCGCCGACGGGATCCGCGCCTACGACACGTCCTTCGCCCCCGCCGACGCGGCCTTCCCCGCCTCCGAGGACCTGTACCCGGGCGCCCATCGGGTGGCTTCCGCGATGGTCCGCGCCCTGCGGCTGCCCGACGCACGCCTGATCGTGGGGTTCCGGGCGATGGAGGAGGCCGCCACCGTGGAACTGGCGGCCGGTCCCGAGTACTTCGTCGAGGTCAACGACCGCTTCCGCGTCCACCGCCGCGATCTGGCGGCCGCCCTCGCCCACGAGGTCACGCACGTCCTGCTGCACCGCCTGGACCTGCGCTTCCGCGCGACCCTCGACAACGAGATCCTCACCGACACCGCCGCCGCCTACCTGGGCGCCGGCTGGCTGCTGCTCGACGCCTACCGGGAGGACGAGCTCACCCACCAGAAGCTCGGCTACCTCACCCCGGAGGAGTTCGGCTACGTCCTCGCCAAACGCTGCCGGTTCCTCGGCGGTGAGGACCTCTCCCCGTGGTTCACCAGTCCGCGGGCCTACGAGGCGTACGTGCGCGGCCGCGCCCTGGCCGACCGGGACCTGCGCCGGGCCCCCCTGGCGGCCGCGGGCCGGCCGGAGCGGCTCCGGTACGCGGCGGCCCGCCGGGCCGGGGCGGCCCCGCCCGGGTCGGCGTACGGCTTCGAGGCGCACGCGGGCGGGCTGCGGGTGAGCTTCCCGTGCCCGGTGTGCGGACAGCGGCTGCGGCTGCCGGCGTACGGCGGACCGGTGCGGGCCCGCTGCGGGCTGTGCCGCACGGTGCTGGAGTGCGACACCTGAGCGGCCGGTCGCCGCCCCGCACGGTACGGGAGTGCGACACCCGAGCGGTCAGTCGCCGCCGCAGCCCCCGGAGTCGCCGCCGCAGCCGGCTCCCCCGCCACAGCCCGCGTCACCGCCCCCGCTGTCGCCGCTGCTCCTGCGGGTGACCGTCGAGCGGCTGCCGCCATAGGTCGAGCGGTGGGCCGCGAAGTAGATCACGCCCCAGCCGACGATGGTCCCGGACACGACGAACAAGGCGATGACACCTTCACTCATACGGCCGCTCTGCCCGGTCCCCAAGCGCGGAACACCTCCCTCCGCCGACGACCCGCGGACCCCTCCAAGCCCGCTGCGGGCTGCGCCGCACAGTGCTGGACCGCGACACCTGGCGCCAGGTGTGCCGCGTGACGGAGGTTCACCGCACGGCCATGAAAAATTACTTACCAGCCAGTAGACATGAGGGCGGACGATCTCCAACCTGGTCACGTACATGCCAACGTGTGACCGAGGAGCGTCCCCCATGCGCAGCACCCGTACCACCGCCGCCGCCGTGGCCGTAGCCGCAGCCGTACTGGCCCTGGTTCCGGCCACCGCCTCCCAGGCCGCCCCCGCAAGGACGGCCTCCACGGCCGTCACCGCCGCCACCGCCGTCACCGCCGCCACCGCCGCCACCGCCGCCACCGCCGCCACCGCCGTCACCGCCGCCACCGCCGTCACCGCCGTCACCGCCTCCGCGCCGGGCGGCAACGCCGCGATCCTGGGCATCGACTACGCCACCTGGCAGCGCGACGTGTCCGCCGTCATCGGCGCGGCCCGCCCCGGGATCGAGCAGCGCATCGCCGCCTCGCCGGCCGGTGAGAAGCCGGCGATCGTCCTCGACATCGACAACTCGTCGCTGGAGACGGACTTCCACTGGTTCTGGACCTTCCCGACCCCCGCGATCGCCCAGGTCCGGGACCTGACCCGGTACGCGAACGACCGCGGGGTCGCCATCTTCTTCGTCACCGCCCGCCCGGGGATCATCTACTCCCTCACCGAGCGCAACCTCAAGGCGGTCGGCTACCCGGTCTCGGGCCTCTACGTCCGCGACCTGCCCGACCTGTTCGGCGAGGTCAGCGCCTACAAGACGGCCAAGCGGGCCGAGATCGAGGCGCGCGGCTACACGATCATCGCCAACATCGGCAACAACCAGAGTGACCTGGTCGGCGGCCACTCCGAGCGCACCGTCAAGCTCCCGGACTACGACGGCAAGCTCTCCTAGGCCGGGACAGGTCAGGTCAGGTCAGGTCAGGTCAGGTCAGGTCAGGCCAGGGCCTAGTCCAGCCCGGCGGCGATCGCGTTGACGGCGGCCCAGCCGAAGGCCATGGCGGGGCCGATCGTCGCGCCCGGCCCGGGGTAGGTCTCCCCCATCACCGCCGCCGAGCAGTTGCCGGAGGCGTAGAGACCCGTGATCGGCGTGGAGTCCTCGCGGAGCACCCGGCCGTCGGTGTCCGTGACGAGGCCGCCCTTGGTGCCGATGTCCCCCGGGTGCACGGGGACCGCGTAGAAGGGGCCCTTCTCGATCGGCGCCAGGTTCGGGTTGGGCAGCGTCGGGTCGCCGTAGTAGCGGTCGTAGACGCTCTCGCCCCGCCCGTAGTCCTTGTCGGTGCCGACCTCGGCGAAGGAGTTGAAGCGGCTGATCGCGGCGGGCAGGCCGGGGGCGGAGATCTGCCGGGCCAGTTCCACCACGGTGTCGGCCTTCTTCAGGAAGCCGCTCTCCAGCCACTTCTTGGGGAAGGGCTGTCCGGGGAAGAGTCCGGCGAAGATGTACCGGGCCTTGGAGCGGGCGTCCAGGATCAGCCAGGACGGCACCGTCCTGGCGTCCGGCCGGTCGGCGGCGTACATCCGGTCCACGAACGCGTGGTACGGCAGGGCCTCGTTGGCGTAGCGCTCCCCCGCCTCGTTGACGATGACCATGCCGGGGATGCCCCGGTCGGCGACGAGGAAGAAGGGCTTCTCCCCCGGCGGGCACACCGACGGCGCGCCCCAGACCCTGTCCAGCAGATCGGTGGCGGCCCCCAGTTCCTCACCGAGCTTCAGGGCGTCGCCGGTCTGGCCCTCCGAGGCGTGCGTCCAGGCCGTGGACGTGGGCGCGGGCAGGTGCTTCTCGCGCAGTGCCTGGTCGTGCGAGAAGCCCCCCGAGGCCAGCACCACCCCGCCCCGGGCCGCCACGGTCACCTCGCGCCCGGCGCGCAGGACCCGTACGCCGGTCACCCGGCCGGCCGGGTCCGTGACCAGGCCGGTCAGGGGCGCCGACAGCCACAGCTCTCCGCCGAGGGTGTCCAGGGAGAGCCGCATGCGGGCGATGAGCGCCTCGCCGAGGGAGAGCAGCTTGCGGCCGGTGGCCAGGGCCTTGACCGCGCGCAGGCCCACCTTGACGGAGGTCTTCTTGCCCGCCCAGGTCCGGCTGACCATGTTCAGGAAGCGGAAGTCGTACGAGGTCATGGTCAGCCCGTACGTGGGCAGTCCGGCCCGGCGCATGGAGGCGCCGAGACCGCCGAGCCGATTGAAGTCGACGATGCACGGTTCGATGGAACGGCCCTGCGCCATGCCGCCCTGGGCCTCGGGGAAGTAGTCCGAGTAGCCGGGGGTGTACATGAAGCGGATCTCGGTGCGGTCGTGGAACTCCTCGACCATGCGCGGCCCGTGGCTGAGGTACGCGTCCTTGCGCGCGGCCGGGACCCGGTCCCCGACGGTGGCGTCGAGGTAGGCGCGGGCCTTCTCGCGGGTGTCAGCGACGCCGGCGCGGTCGAGGTGGAAGGTGCCGGGGACCCAGATCGCGCCGCCGGACAGGGCGGTGGAACCCCCGTACGTGTCGGTCTTCTCCACGACGAGGACGCTCAGGCCCCGCAGTCGGGCGGTGACGGCGGCGGCGAATCCGGCGGCGCCGGAGCCGACGACCACCACGTCGTAGGCGTACTCGGTTGTCATCCGAAGGCTCCCGTGGCGTAGGCGCTGCGGTAGTACAGCAGGGGTGATCCGCCGTCGCGGGCGCTCAGTTCGAGGACCCGGGCGGTGACGAGGTAGTGGTCGCCCGCCTCGTGGACCTCTTCGAGGGCGCAGTCGACGGTGGCGAGGGCGCCGGTGACGCGGACGGCTCCGTGGGCGGAGAGTTCCCAGTCGACGCCCGCGAACTTGTCCTCGCCGCGGCGGCCGAGCGCCTCGCACACGCCGCGCTGCTCCTCGGCGAGGATGCTGACGCCGAAGCGTCCGGCGGCCCGCACCTTGGGCCAGCTGGAAGAGCCCTTGCCCACGCAGAGCAGGACCAGCGGCGGGTCGAGGGAGAGGGAGGCGAAGGACTGGCAGGCCAGCCCGGCCGGGCGGCCGTCGTCCGCGACGGCCGCGACGACGGTGATGCCGGAGGCGAAGGCGCCGAGGACCTCGCGGAACAGGGCCGGGTCGACCGCGCCTGGGGTCCCGGTCAGCCGTTCCACTGGTGGCCCCAGAAGCTGTCCGCGGTGATCTCCTTCGCGGTCCAGGTGGCGGGGTCGACGAGCAGGCCGTCCCAGCCGTACTCGACCTGGAAGCCGCCGGGGGCCTGGGCGTAGAAGGAGACCATGTGGTCGTTGGAGTGCCGGCCGAGGGTGGAGGCGATGGGGATGCCCGCCTTGTTCATGCGGTCGAGGCAGTAGCCGACGTCGTCGAGGGTCTCCAGCTCGACCATGAAGTGGACGATGCCGGGCGGCAGCGCGCCGGGGTAGAGCCCGAGGCTGTGGTGGCGGCGGTTGGGGCTGAGGAAGTGCATCCAGTAGAAGTCCTGGCCGGGCTTGCCGGTGGGGACGGCGGCCGGGGGCAGCCGCATCGAGTCGCGCAGCTGGAAGCCGAGGAGGTTCTCGTAGAAGTCGAGGGTGGCCTCGGTGTCGGCGGCGGGCAGTACGACGTGGCCGAGGCCGAGGCTCCCCTCGCGGCCGCCGGTGACGAACCGGTTGCCGTACCGGGCGGCGAGCGGGGTGTGGTCCTGGGCCTGGCCCCAGTAGATCTCCAGGGGGTTGCCGCTGGGGTCCTCGCAGTGGATGAGGCCCTGGACGCGGCGGTCGGCGAGGGTCTCGGCGTCGCCCTGCTTGACGGGGTGTCCGGCGCTCTCCAGCTCGGCGGCGGCGTCTTCCAGGGCTCGGGCGTTCGCGACCTCGAAACCGGCGGCGAGCAGCCGGTCCTGGGCGCCGGCGACGAACTGGAAGCGGTGCGTGCGGTCGTCGATGCGGACGTTGAGGGCGGTGTCCGTGGTGCCTGCGGCTTCGGCCATGCCGAGGATGTCGAGGACGTAGGTGCGCCAGGCGGCGAGGTCGGCGGTCTCGATGCGGAGGTAGCCGAGTGCGCGGATGTCCATGGGGGAACTCCTCGGTGGGATCAGTGGAGGAAGAAGTCGGTGGCGAGGCGGTTGAACTCGTCGGCGGCCTCGGTCTGCGCCCAGTGCCCGCAGTGCGGGAAGACGTGCAGGCGGGCGTCGGGGATGGTCTTCAGCGCGAGGAAGGCGCCGTCGACCGGGTTGACGCGGTCCTCGCGGCCCCAGGTCAGCAGGACGGGGCGGCTGATGCGGTGGGCGTCGCGCCAGAGCATCGCGGCCTCGGGCCACTTGGCGAAGGAGGCGCCCATGCGGGCGTTGCCGAGCCTGGCTTCGGGGTCGGTGGCCTGGGCGTAGCGCTCCTCGACGAGGGCGTCGGTGACGATCGCCGGGTCGTGGGCGAGGGTGGTGAGGAAGGTCCGCATCTGCTCGCGGGTGGGCTCGGGGGCGAGGCTGAACTCGAAGAGCCGCTTGATGCCTTCGGTGGGGTCGGCGGAGAAGAGGTTGAGCGAGATCCCGCCGGGGCCCATGAGCAGGAGCTTGTCGACGCGTTCGGGGTGGTCCAGGACGAGCCGGGTGGCGGTGCCTCCGCCGAGGGAGTTGCCGATGAGGTGCGCCCGCTCGATGCCGAGCTCGTCCATGAGGGCGAGGACGGCGTTCGCGCTGAAGCCGAAGTAGTCGCGGTCGGGTTCCGGCTTGTCGGAGCGGCCGTAGCAGGGCTGGTCGACGAGCAGGGTGCGGAACCGCTCGGCGAAGTGGGGCAGGTTGCCGCCGAAGTTGGACCAGCCGGAGGCGCCGGGCCCGCCGCCGTGCAGCATGATCACGACGGGTGCGTCTTGGGGGCCTGCCTCGTGGTAGTGCAGGGTCATCCCGCCGGCTTTGGCGGTGCGGGAGGTGTTCTGAAACGTGTACGGGCTCGCAATCGAACCGATACTGTGCGTTGCGGACATTGCGTCGCGAGAACCAAGCACGCACGTCCTCCTTTCCCATCACTACGATCCGGGCTGGTTTCAACCCGGCTGGCGTTGATCGTGGAAGACCTGATGGGCCGCTGGCCCACCAGGCGGCGTGAGCCAGGAATCCCTTCTTCGGAAGGGAGGATTCAAAGCATGGTGTCCTGGATGTCGAGCCCGAGCGCGCCCTGTCCGAACAGGACCAGGGCCCGCTCCGGGTCGTTGGCGGCGTGGCCGCGGCCGGTGTGGACGTCGCGCCAGGCGCGCTGGACGGGGTTGGGGCCGGTGCGCATGGCGCTGCCGCCCGCGTTCTCCATGAGGAGGTCGACGGCGGCGACGCAGCGCTCGGTGGCGAGGACCTGGTCGCGGCGGGCCCGGGTGCGCAGCGGTGTGGGGAGTTCCTCGCCGCGTTCGGCGAGGGCGTAGAGCTCGGAGATGTTGCGCTGGAGCTGGAGCCAGGAGGCGTCGATGTCGCTGGCGGCGCGGGCGATGCGGACCTGGGCGAAGGGGTCTTCGGCGACCTGCTGGCCGTAGGAGATGCGGAAGCGTTCGCGGGTCGCGGAGACGTAGTCCTCGTAGGCGCCTTCGGCGATGCCGACGATGGGGGTGGAGATGGTGGTGGTGAAGACGGAGGCGTAGGGCAGCCGGTAGAGCGGCTCGGGGTTGAGGCGGTGGCCGGGTACCTGGAGGGCGGTGACGGGGCCGAAGCTGAGGGCGCGGTGTTCGGGGACGAACACCTCCTCGACGACGATGTCGTTGGAGCCGGAGCCGCGCAGGCCGACGGTGTCCCAGACCTCGTCGACGCGGTACTGGGTGCGCGGGATCAGGAAGGTCCGCATGTCGACGGGGCGGCCTTCGGCGTCGGTGACGAGTCCGCCGAGCAGGGCCCAGTCGGCGTGGTCGCAGCCGGAGGAGAAGTGCCAGCGGCCGCTGAGGGTGAAGCCTCCGTCGACGGGGGTGACCTTGCCGGTGGGGGCGTAGGAGGAGCAGATCCGCGTGTCGCGGTCCTGGCCCCAGACCTCTTCCTGGGCGCGGGGGTCGTAGAGGGCGACGTGCCAGGGGTGGACGCCGACGACGGAGGCGACCCAGCCGGTGGAGCCGCAGGCCTTGGCTATGTCCTTGACGGCGGCGTAGAAGAGGGCGGGGTCGGCGGCGTACCCGCCGTGGGCCTTGGGCTGGAGCAGCCGGAAGAAGCCGGTGGCGGCGAGTTCCTTGATGCTCGCCTCGGGGACTTTGCGCTGCCTTTCGGCCTCTGCGCTGCGCTCGCGGAGGGCGGGGGCGAGGGCGCGGACCGCTGCGAGGACCTCTTCGTCACTCATGGTGTCCCCTTCTCAGATCAAGGATCTTCAGGTGTTCGGGATCGATGGCGAGGAACGTACGCCGGGTGGGTCCGGGCGCGGAACGAGCTGTTCCCGCTGAGCGGGAAGCTCCCCGGAACTCCTCCGACGCTCCTCCGACGCTCCTCCGGCACTCCTCCGAACTCCTCGAAACGACTACTTGAAGTATTACTGAATGAAATAGACCCCTCCGGGTGCTTCCCTCCGGCCGGGGGCGCGTGGCAGGGTCGCCCCAACGCCTCACGCAGGGGGTTTTCTCGTGCTTGACCAGTTCATGGAGCAGGTCGCGGAGACCGAGCTCGCACCGCTTTCGCTGCTGGAGAAGGCCGCGAAAGTGCTGGGCGCCTTCGAGGGCCCACAGCCTCGGCTGTCGCTCACCGAGGTCGTGCGCCGCTCCGGAATCCCACGTTCTTCCGCCCACCGGATCCTCGACCAGCTGGTGCAGTTGCGCTGGCTGGACCGCGAGGGCCGGGACTACCGCATGGGCATGCGCATGCTGGAGCTGGGCGCGCTCGCCTCCCATCACAACCGGCTGCGCCGGGCCGCGCTGCCGCTGCTGCACGCGCTGCACGAGCAGACGGGCCGGGTGGTGCACCTGTCGGTGCTCGACGGGGCCGAGGTGGTGTGCCTGGAGCGGATCGGCGGTTCGGAGGCCACCACGGTGCCCTCGCGGGTCGGCGGCCGGATGCCGGCGTACTGCACGGCCGCCGGCAAGGCGATCCTCGCGTTCAGCGATCCCGCCGCGGTGGAACACGTCCTCGCGCAGGGGCTGCGCCCGCGCACCGCGCGCACCCTGATCCGGCCGCTGGCACTGCGTTCGGAGCTGGCGGCGGTCCGCGAGCGCGGGGTGGCCTACGACCGGGAGGAGAGCTTCCGGGGCGTCTCCTGCGTGGCCGCGCCGCTGCGGGGCGCCGGGCGGGCCGTGGCCGCCGTGTCGGTGTCCTCCTGCCGGGGCGACCGGGAGACGGCCCGCCTCGCGCCGGCGGTACTGGCCTGCGCGCGGTCGGTGTGGCGGGAGCTGTACGGGCCGGGCCGGCCGGGGCGGGCCGCGGCGGCGCCGGCGCGGGACCTGGAGCCGGCGGTCTCGGCGCAGGCCATGGACAACATGATGGGGTGGCTGCGGTTCAGCGAGTGGATGTAGTGGGTAGTGGTACCCCAACGCACGAGTGAACGACGCCGGGCCCGACCCCTCGCCAGGGGGCCGGGCCCGCGGTCGTACGGCGGGGCCGTCCGGTGGGGTCGTACGGCGGGGTCGGCCTCCGGACCCGTCCGGCGGAGCCGTTCAGCCGTCGTAGCTGATGCGGACGCGGTCGCCGAGCGGCAGGGCCTGGCAGGCCAGGACGTAGCCGTCGGCCAGGTCCTCGGGGGCCAGGACCTCGTTGCGGACCATCTTGACCTCGCCTTCCAGCACCCGGCAGCAGCAGGCGCTGCACGCGCCTTCGCGACAGGAGTACGGAGCGGGGACGCCCGAGGCGAGCAGGACGTCGAGCAGCGGGGTCCCGGCGGGCCAGGCCACGGTGTGCACGGCCCCCTCGAACTCCACTTCGGCGGTGGCACCGCCCGTCCCGGCCGCGGCGGGAGCGGGGACGGGAGCCGGCGCGGGGGCCGCCGCGGTGAAGACGTCGCCGCTCAGCGAGAAGTACCGCTCCCGGTGGATCGCCCGGCCCAGGCCGCCCGAGGCCCGCACGGCCGTCTCCGCCGCGTCCATCAGCGGAGCCGGCCCGCACAGGTAGGCCTCGCGGCTCGCGTACGGGGCCACGAGCGGGCCCAGCTGCGGGGCGGTCGGCAGTCCCTGGAGGGTCTCCAGCCAGTACACGACGGTGAGCCGCCCGGGGTGTTCCTCGGCGAGCCCCCACAGCTCGTCACGGAAGATCACCGAGCCGGGGTCGCGGTTGGCGTACACCAGCGCGACGTGGCCCCCGCCGGCCACGAGCGCCGACTTGGCGAGGGAGAGCACCGGGGTGATCCCGCTGCCGCCCGCCACCAGCAGCAGGTCCCGGTCCAGGTCGGGCGGGGTGAACGTGCCGGCGGGCGGCAGGATCTCCAGCTCGTCGCCGATGCCCACGTCCTGGCACAGCCAGCCGGAGCCGACCCCGCCGGGGACCCGTTTGACGGTGATGCGCAGCGGGTCCCCGGCGTGCGGGGAGCCGGCCAGGGAGTAGCAGCGGGCCGCGCCGCCCGGCACCCTGACCGTCAGGAACTGCCCGGGGCGGTACGGGAGTTCCGCGTCGAGTACGAGGGAGACCGCCTCGGGGGTCTCCTGGATCCGGTCCGTGACGCGGACCAGCAGCCTGCCGCCGGCTCCGCCCCGGGCGGCAGCCGGGGCCGGGCTGCGCACCCCCGCGGCGCGGGTCTTCGTACGGCCGTCGGTGTCAGACATCGGCCGGCACCTCCAGACGGCCCGCCAGGACGGCGGCCTCGATGCCCGCGCGCAGGGCTTCGCAAGAGCGGACGAGGCCGCTGGGCCGGCCCGCCCCGGCCGCGGCGGCGATGCGCGGGCAGACCGCGACGGCCTCATCGGTCCACTGAACCTGGGTGTGGGCGGGGCTGAACTTCTCGCACAGCACCTGCGTGCCGCACTCCCCGCACACCACGGGGGTCATCACGGGGTACCGGCCGCGCGGCGGGCGAGGTTCTCGGCGACCTCGGCCTTCCAGGCGGCGGTGGCGCGGGCGGTGTCGATCTCGAACTCGAAGCGGCGGACCATCTCGTCCTTGACGTCGGCGGCGTCCACGTAGAACTGCTCGTACCAGCGGCGGAGCTGGTAGACGGGGCCGTCCTCCTCGGTGAGGAGGGGGTTGTCGATGCGGGTCTTGTTCTTCCAGATCTCGACGTCCTGCTCGAAGCCGACGGCGAGGCCCTCGGAGGTGAGGCGGGCGGCTTCGGCGGCCTGTTCGTCGCTCATGCCGGGGAGCTTCTTGACGATGGTGCCGTACATGAGCATGAAGCTGTTCTCGTCGATCGGGTAATGGCAGTTGATGAGGACCGATTCGAGTTCGACGCCGCCGCCGATGTCGCTCCACAGCTTGTCGATCATGTAGGAGGGGCCGTAGTACGAGGCGTCCGAGCGCAGGCCGCCGCCGGTGGAGAGGGTGCCGAGGTCCACGTCGCCGCGCGGGGTGGACTCCATGTACTGGGTGGCGACGTGGCCGTCGAAGACGTTCTTGAAGTAGTGCGGGAAGGCGTAGTGCACGTAGTAGAAGTGCGCCATGTCGACGACGTTGTCGACGATCTCGCGGCAGTTGGAGTTCTCCACGCGCAGGAAGTTCCAGCTCCAGTCGCTCCACTCGGGGTCGTCGACTCCCTCGATGACGGGGATCGCGACCTCGGGCGGCGGCGGGTTGCCCTCGGGGTCGTGCCAGACGTAGAGCTGGCCGTTGCGTTCCAGGGTGGTCCAGGCGCGGGTCCTGGCGCGCGGCGGGACGCGGCGGGCGTAGGGGATGGCTGCGCAGCGGCCGTCTCCGGACCAGCGCCAGTCGTGGAAGGGGCAGGCGACGGTGTCGCCCTTGACGGTGCCGTGGGCGAGGTTGCCGCCCATGTGGGGGCAGTAGGCGTTCAGGACGCTCAGCTCGCGGGTGTCGGCCCCTTGGAAGACGACGAGTTTGGTGCCGAAAGCCTGGATCTCGTGGGGGGCGCCGTCCTTGAAGGCGGCGGCGAGGCCGAGGCAGTGCCAGCCGCGGGCGAACCTCGCGGACACGGCGGCGGCTTCGATGACGCGGGGCGCTTCGTCGGCTGCGGTCGTTTCGGCCATCGGGTGGCCCTCCACTTCGTTGTGGGTGTGCTGCGCTGGGATGGGGTTGACTAGCGGGCTTCGGCGGCGAGCTCGACCGCGATGTCGATGAGCTGGTCCTCCTGGCCGCCGACGAGGCGGCGTTCGCCCGCGCGCAGGAGGATCTGCGCGCCGGAGACCCCGTAGCGCTCGGCCTGCCGGTAGGCGTGCTTGAGGAAGCTGGAGTAGACCCCGGCGTGGCCCATGAGCAGGGCCATGCGGTCGAGCGTGCACTCGTCTTCCATGACGGGGCGGACCACGTCCTCGGCCGCGTCGATGATCTTCAGGACGTCGATGCCGGTGCGGATGCCCATCTTCCGGCAGACGGCGGCGAAGGCCTCGACGGGCGTGTTCCCGGCGCCCGCGCCGAGGCGCCGGGTGGAACCGTCGATCTGGAGCGCGCCGGCGCGGACGGCGGCGACCGAATTGCCCACGCCCAGACCGAGGTTCTCGTGGCCGTGGAAGCCGACCTGGGCATTGGTGCCGAGCTCGGCGACCAGCGCCGCGACCCGGTCGGTGACCTCGTCCATGACCATGGCGCCGGCGGAGTCGACGACGTACACGCACTGGCAGCCCGCGTCGGCCATGATCCGGGCCTGCCGGGCCAGGTTCTCGGGGGTGGTGGAGTGGGCCATCATCAGGAACCCGACGGTCTCCAGGCCCATCTCGCGGGCGAGCCCGAAGTGCTGGACGGAGATGTCCGCCTCGGTGCAGTGGGTGGCGATCCGGCAGATCTGTCCGCCGTTGCCGTGGGCGGCGCGGATGTCGTCCTTCACGCCGAGGCCCGGGAGCATCAGGAAGGCGATCTTCGCGTGGCGCGCCGTATCGGCGGCGATCTTGATGAGCTCCTGCTCGGGGGTCTTCGAGAAGCCGTAGTTGAAGGAGGACCCGCCGAGGCCGTCGCCGTGCGTGACCTCGATGACGGGGACCCCCGCGCCGTCGAGCGCGGCGACGATCGACCGTACGTCCTCGCCCGTGAACTGGTGCCGCTTGGCGTGCGAGCCGTCGCGCAGGGAGGAGTCGGTGATCCGGATGTCGAGGGTGCCCGAGTAGCTCGGGTGGCTCGGGTGGTCCGTCATTTCTGCAGCCCCTTCGCGAACTCCTCGCCGACCTTGGTGGCGGCGGCGGTCATGATGTCGAGGTTTCCGGCGTAGGGCGGCAGGTAGTCGCCGGCGCCCTCCACCTCCAGGAAGATCGCGACCCGGGCCATGCCGCCGTTGAGCGGGGAGGGATCGTCGAACTGCGGCTCGGTGCGCAGCCGGTAGCCCGGTACGTACGCGGCCACGTCCTCGGCGACCTGCTTGACGGAGGCCGCGACGGCCTCGCGGTCGGCGTCGGCCGGGATCGCGCAGAAGACGGTGTCGCGCATGATGACCGGGCCCGCGGCGCCAGCCGCTGATGTCTCCGTGGCGGGGTTGAGGATGATGATGGCCTTGCCGCGGGCGGCGCCGCCGATCTCCTCGATGCCCCGGGAGGTGGTACGGGTGAACTCGTCGATGTTGGCGCGGGTGCCCGGGCCGGCCGAGACGGAGGCCACCGAGGCGACGATCTCCGCGTAGGCGACGGGGACCACGCGGGAGACGGCGTACACCATGGGGATGGTGGCCTGGCCGCCGCAGGTGATCATGTTGACGTTGGCCCGGTCGAGGTGGGCGGTCAGGTTCGCGGGCGGGACGACGGCGGGGCCGACGGCGGCCGGGGTCAGGTCGACGGCCTTGATGCCGAGTTCGGCGTACCGCGGGGCGTTGGATCGGTGCACGGAGGCGGAGGTGGCCTCGAAGACCAGGTCCGGCAGCTCGTCCTGGGCGAGCAGCCAGTCCACGCCCTCGTGGGAGGCTTCGAGTCCGGCGCGGCGGGCGCGGGCCAGGCCCTCGCTGCCGGGGTCCACGCCGATCATCCAGCGGGGTTCTATGTGCGGGGAGCGCAGGAGTTTGTAGAGCAGGTCGGTGCCGATGTTCCCGGAGCCGACGATGGCGGCGGTCGCTTTCTTGATCGTGTTCGTGCTGATCGTGATCACCTCAGGAGAAGGAGAGGGACACCGGGCCGAGCCCGGTGAAGTCGGCGGTGTACGTCCGCCCGGCGGCCACGTCCACGGCGCGGGTGCAGGACCCGGGCAGGATCAGGTGGCCCTTGCGCAGCTCGACCCCGAAGCGGGCTACGGTGCGCGCCAGCCAGGCGACGGAGGCGGCGGGGTCGCCGAGCACGGCGTCGCTGCGGCCGCTCGCGAGGGTGTCGGGGCCGCAGCTCAAGGTGGCGTCGATCGCCTTGAGGTCGAGCTCGCGCGGGTCGCGTCCCTCCCCGATGACGTATCCGGCGGAGGAGGCGTTGTCGGCGATGGTGTCGGCGATGGCGATGCGCCAGTCGGCGATCCGGCTGTCGATGAGCTCCAGGGCCGGGACGACCCGCTCGGTGGCCGCCAGTACGTCGGCGGCGGTGCAGCCCTCGCCGGGGAGGTCGGCGCCGAGGACGAAGCCGACCTCGACCTCGACGCGCGGCGCGCAGTACGCGGCGGCGGGGACCGGGGTGTCCTCGTACAGCTCCATGGAGTGCAGCAGGTGCCCGTAGTCGGGTTCGTCGACGCCCATCATGGCCTGCATGACGGGGGAAGAGAGCCCGACCTTGTGCCCGGTGATCCGGTCGCCGTCGGCGAGGCGCCGTCGGATGTTGAGGAGCTGGATCTCGTACGCGTCCTCGGTGCCGATGCCCTCGTACAGCTCGGTCAGCGGTCGCACCGGGGCCCGCCGCAGTTCCGCCGCGTGCAGCACTTCGGCGGCTTCGCGCCGGCGCTGGTCGTTCAGCATGGAGTCCTCCCGGCTGCGCTGGTGTGTAGTGCGGCAGACGGTAGGCAGGGGCCGGGCACGGGCGGGAGGCCGTGTTCCCGCTGAGCGGGAAAGGGGGCGGGCCGGGGCCTTTGGTCCAGCGGAGACGCACGGGGATCGAGTGCGCGAAGGGTGGCCACGAGGCGGTCACCCCCATACTCACGCCGCGAGGCGTTCCGTTCGGTCTGTGGCCGAGCGCAACCGTGGCGTCGCACGAGGGTGACCCGTAGCACTCAACTCCCCTATCGGGGGTACCAGATCACCCCCGCGATGACTCCCCCGAGCGTGGTGATCAGGGTGAGGAAACGGTGCGGGATGTGCTCGACGGTCATGTGCAGCCCCCGGACCCGGATCTCCAGGAACGGGCGCGCCTCGTGGTCGGCGGTGCGTAGGGTGCGCGACATGGCGTGGTTCTCCCTCTTCTCCGGCCCGGTATCGGGCCGATGAAGCAAGGGAAGCTCCCGGACGTCATGTTGGCGACGCCGCAAGCCGGTCTTGCGCGACACAGCGCAACTTGCGCGACATCCGGAAGGACTTGGCGATGTCCTCCGCGGACATCGTGAAGTGGCTCAAGGAGGCCGAGCCCGAGGCCGCGGTCGACGCGAGCCGGCTCTCCCGCTACCTGAGCGGCACCGACCTGCCGAAGCCCACGCTGTTGCCCGCCCTGTACCGGCTGCTGGCCACGCGTCAGGCCGTGGACCCCGACCGGATGGCGGACGGCTGGAAGCAGCTCTACGCCGCGGCCCGGACCAAAGGGCCGCTGGTCGCGCGCGAGTACAAGGAAGAGGCCTCGCGGATCGCGCTGGAGGAGCACCGCGTCCGGACGGCTCGCGACCTGGCCGGTCTGCGCGAACAGCTCGACCGGGAACGGCAGCACCGTGAACGCCTTGAGAAGAGCCTCGCCGACGTGTTCGCCCGCACGGAGGGAACCCACCAGCAGGTACAGGATCTGGAGGACGAGCTGGGCCGCGTCGGCCACCGGCTCGAAGGGCTCGAAGACCTGGTGCGGCAGCACGAATCCGTGTTCCGCCTCCTCCAGGCGGATTCCGAGCGCGGTGCGCAGGCACAGCGGGAGACCAGCGCCGAGATCGACCTGTGGCGGGGGAACGCACCGACCCCCTGGACGGGGGACCCCATGACCGTGGCCCGCACCGTTGCCGCGTTCCGGAACGAGGGAGCGGACGAACAGGCCGATCACCTGCTGTCACTGGCGGCGAGAGACCTGCCCGTAGCCCTCCTGCCCGAGTTGTACGCCGCCTTCAAGGAGATCGGGCGCCTGCGCGAGCGCGAGCGCCTGAGTCGCGGCGTCGGCGCGCAGCGCAGGGCCAAGGAGATCCTCGCGCTCACCAGGGCCACGAAGACAGTTCTGGAGGGCTGGATGGAGCAGGTGCTCGTCGAGACGGGCGCGCGTGCAGCGGTGCGGGAGCTCGTACTCCTGACGAGACTGCTCGACGAGACCAGCCGACGTGCCGATAGGCACCATCTGATTGTGGGCCTGAAGCGGCGCACCGAGGGCCTGCCGGAGATCACCGCTTCCGGCGCGTTCCATCCCCACGAGCTGCCCGTGACCGGGGAGGTCGCGGGGGCCACCACGTCCGGCGCGCTCCGGCCCGACCATCTGTCCGCAACCGGGGACGTCGCGCGGGGCACCACGCCGTCGGCTCCCAGGCGGCGGTGGTTCGGCTCCTGACCCCGGACCGGGGCCGGGTGACCGGGCAGGGCCCGGGATCAGGAGGCGGGAACGGGCGCGGCAGCAGAGCCCAGCGCCGGGGCCGGGGGCCGATGCCCAGCCTCCGCCCGCCCCGCCCCGCCCCGCCCGTCAGCGGGACCCGTACACCGGCTGCGGCGGCTCCGAGGCCGACAGGAGTTTCGTCGTCGCCTCGCCCGCCTCCGACGGGGTCCACCTCGCTCCGCAGTCGGCCGTGGGGCCGGGCCGCCAGCCCTCCATGACCGTGATGCGGCCGCCCTCCGCCTCGAAGACGCGGCCCGTGACCCCGTCCGAGGCGTCGGAGCCGAGCCACACCACCAGCGGGGACACGTTCTCGGGGGCCATCGCGTCGAAGGCCCCGGCCTTCGGGGCTGCCATGGTGTCCGCGAAGGTCTGCTCCGTCATCCGGGTCCGCGCCGCGGGGGCGATCGCGTTGACCTGGACCCCGTAGCGGCCCATCTCCGCCGCCGACACCAGGGTCAGCCCGAGGATCCCGGCCTTGGCCGCGCTGTAGTTGCCCTGGCCGACGGACCCGAGGAGCCCCGCCCCCGAGGAGGTGTTCACGACCCGGGCGGCCACCTGCCGGCCCTGCTTCGCCTCCGCCCGCCAGTACGCCGCCGCGTGCTTCAGCGGCAGGAAGTGCCCCTTCAGGTGGACCCGCATCACGGCGTCCCAGTCGTCCTCGTCCAGGTTCACGAGCATCCGGTCGCGCAGGAACCCCGCGTTGTTGACCAGGGTGTCCAGGCGCCCGAAGGCCGAGACGGCCGTCTCGACCAGTGACGCCGCGCCCTGCGTCGTGGCGATGTCGCCGCCGTGCGCCACCGCCTCCCCGCCCATCTCCCGGATCTCGGCGACGACCAGCGCCGCCGGGCTCTCCGGTCCCGGCAGCCCGTCCAGGCCGACCCCGAGGTCGTTCACGACGACCCGGGCCCCCTCTTCGGCGAAGGCCAGCGCGTGGGCCCGGCCCAGCCCCCGTCCGGCGCCCGTCACGATGACCACACGGCCTTCGGCAAGTCCCATGTCAGCTCTCCTTGTTCGCAGTTGCCGCATCCAAAAACGCCGGCCGTTCGCCGCCCCCGTGCACGAGCAGGCTCGCCCCGCTCACGTACCCCGCCCGGCCGGAGGCCAGGAAGACGGCCGCCTCGCCCACGTCCGAGGGCTCCGCCAGCCGTCCCAGCGGTACGGTCGCGCCGACCGCCGCGATCCCGCTCTCGTCGCCGTAGTGCAGGTGCGACAGCTCGGTCCGCACCATGCCCAGGACCAGCGAGTTGACCCGTACCTCGGGGGCCCATTCCACGGCCATGGAGCGGGCCAGGTTCTCCAGGCCCGCCTTCGCCGCCCCGTAGGCCGCCGTGCCCGGCGAGGGCCGGGTCCCGCTGACGCTGCCGATCATCACGATCGAGCCCCGGGTCTCCCGGAGCCAGGGGTACGCGGCGACCGAGGCGGTCATCGGGGCGATCAGGTTGAGCTCGACGACCCGCGCGTGGCGCTGCGCCTCGCCCTCCCCCAGCAGCCGGTACGGGGTCCCGCCGGCGTTGTTCACCAGACAGTCCAGACGCCCGTGGCGCGCGGCGACCGATCCGAAGAACTCCTGTACGGCGGCCGGATCGCGCAGGTCCAGGGCGGTGAAGACCGCAGAGCGGCCCGCCGCCTCGACCGGTTCGTCCGGTGGCCGCCGCGCGCAGACCACGACGTCGGCCCCCGCCGCGAGGAACGACCGAGCGATCCCGGCGCCGACGCCGCGGGTTCCGCCGGTGACGACGACAACCCTCCCGTTGAGCTCCATCGGCTGCTACCTTCCTCACCTAACAAATGTTTGGTGGAAAGGTAGCTGATCCGCTCATGGGTGTCTCCACCTCAAGCCCCGACAAGGGCATCGCACTCGTCACAGTCGACTTCCCGCCGGTCAACGCACTGCCCGTGCAGGGCTGGTACGACCTGGCCGACGCCCTGCGCGCGGCCGGCCGCGACCCGGAGGTCCGGTGCGTGGTCCTGGCCGCGGAGGGCCGCGGCTTCAACGCCGGCGTGGACATCAAGGAGATGCAGCGCGATACCGGCCACGCCTCGCTCATCGGCGCCAACCGGGGCTGCTACGAGGCCTTCGCCGCCGTCTACGAGTGCGAAGTACCGGTCGTGGCGGCCGTGAACGGCTTCTGCCTCGGCGGCGGGATCGGCCTGGTCGGCAACGCCGACGCCATCGTCGCCTCCGAGGACGCGACCTTCGGGCTGCCGGAACTGGACCGGGGCGCCCTCGGGGCCGCCACCCACCTGGCCCGGCTCGTCCCGCAGCACCTCATGCGGACCCTGTACTACACCTCGCGCACCGCCACCGCCGCCGAACTGCACGCGCACGGCTCGGTGTGGAAGGTGGTCCCGCCGGGCGAACTGCGGACGGCCGCCCTGGAGCTGGCCGCCGAGATCGCGAAGAAGGACGGGTACCTCATCCGGCTCGCCAAGGCGGCCATCAACGGCATCGACCCCGTGGACGTGCGCCGCAGCTACCGCTTCGAGCAGGGCTTCACCTTCGAGGCCAACCTCAGCGGCGTGGCGGACCGGGTCCGCGACACCTTCGGCAGCAGCGGACCCTCCGGAAGCACAGGAGCAAAGGCGGAATCGGCATGACCGACAAGAGCATGACTCCCGAAGAGGCGGTCGGCCGGCTGAGCAGCGGGATGACCATCGGCATCGGCGGCTGGGGTTCGCGCCGCAAGCCCATGGCCCTGGTGCGCGCACTGCTCCGCTCCGAGATCACCGATCTCACCGTGATCTCTTACGGCGGCCCCGACGTCGGCCTGCTCGCCGCCGCCGGCCGGATCCGCAAGCTGGTCACCCCCTTCGTCACCCTCGACTCCATCCCACTGGAGCCGCACTACCGGGCCGCCCGCGAGAGCCGCGCCTTCGCCCTCACCGAGCTCGACGAGGCCATGTTCATGTGGGGCCTGCACGCGGCCGCCAACCGGATGCCCTTCCTCCCCGTCCGGGCCGGCCTCGGCTCGGACGTCATGCGCGTCAACCCCGAGCTGCGCACCGTCACGTCCCCGTACGCCGACGGGGAGGAGTTCGTGGCGGTCCCCGCCCTGCGCATGGACGCAGCCCTGGTCCACCTCAACCGGGCCGACCGGCTCGGCAACGCCCAGTACCTGGGCCCCGACCCGTACTTCGACGACCTCTTCTGCGAGGCGGCCGACGCCGCCTACGTCTCCTGCGAGCAGCTCGTCGAGACCGCGGAGCTCGCAAAATCCGGGCCGCCACAGTCCCTGCTGGTCAGCCGCCACTCGGTCACCGGGGTCGTGGAGACCCCGAACGGCGCGCACTTCACCTCCTGCGCCCCCGACTACGACCGCGACGAGGCCTTCCAGAAGCTGTACGCGACCACCCCCTGGCCCGAGTTCGCCGAGCGCTTCCTCTCCGGCGGCAGCGAGCACGCCTACCAGTCGGCCGTCCAGGCCTGGCACGAGGAGCAGAAGTGAGCACGCCCTCCACGACGACCACAGCCGCGGTCACCCGCGCCGAGTACTGCGTGATCGCCTGCGCGGAGGCCTGGCGGGACAACGGCGAGGTGCTGGCCAGCCCGATGGGCCTGGTGCCCTCCTTCGGTGCCCGGCTGGCGAAGCGGACCTTCTCCCCCGACCTGCTGCTGACCGACGGCGAAGCCATGCTGGTCGGGCTGGACGGCTCGGCCGAGGGCTGGCTCCCGTACCGCCGCCACCTGACGATGGTCACCGGCGGCCGCCGGCACGTGATGATGGGCGCCAGCCAGATCGACCGGTTCGGCAACCAGAACATCTCCTGCATCGGGGACTGGGAGCAGCCGGCCCGCCAGCTCCTCGGGGTGCGCGGCGCCCCGGTGAACACCCTGAACAATCCGGTGAGCTACTGGATCCCCAAGCACTCCACCCGGGTCTTCGTCGAGCGCGTCGACATGGTGAGCGGCGTGGGCTACGACCGCGCCGAGGCGGCCGGGGTGACCCGGTTCCACCGGCTCCCCCGCGTGGTCAGCGATCTCGGTGTCTTCGATTTCACCGGCCCGGACCACGCCATGCGCCTGGTCTCCCTGCACCCCGGGGTCACGGTGGAGCAGGTCCGGGCGGCGACCGGCTTCGAGCTGGACCTGCCCGAGGAGGTCCCGTACACGCGGGAGCCGACGGCGGAGGAGCTGCGGCTGATCCGCGAGGTCGTCGACCCCAAGGGGCTGCGCGACCGGGAAGTACGGGTCTGAGCCGATGGAGACGGCATTCACCAAGCTGGTCGGGGTCGAGCATCCGATCGTGCAGACGGGCATGGGCTGGGTGGCGGGTCCGCGCCTGGTGTCGGGGGCTGCCAACGCGGGCGCGCTCGGCATCCTGGCCTCGGCGACCATGACGATGGAGCAGTTGCGGGCGGCGATCCAGGAGGTCAAGTCCCGTACGGACGCCCCGTTCGGGGTCAATCTGCGCGCGGACGCCGGGGACGCGGCCGAGCGCGCGCAGCTGATCATCGACGAGGGCGTCCGGGTGGCCTCCTTCGCGCTGGCCCCGTCCAAGGAGCTGATCGCGCGGCTCAAGGATGCGGGCGTGGTCGTGGTCCCGTCGATCGGAGCCCGCCGGCACGCCGAGAAGGTCGCGGCGTGGGGCGCGGACGCGGTGATCGTGCAGGGCGGCGAGGGCGGCGGGCACACCGGTGACGTGGCCACGACCGTGCTGCTGCCGCAGGTGGTCGACGCGGTGGACATCCCGGTGATCGCGGCGGGCGGCTTCAGCGACGGCCGCGGTCTGGTGGCGGCGCTCGCCTACGGGGCCGCGGGCATCGCCATGGGCACCCGGTTCCTGCTGACCTCCGACTCGACGGTCCCGGACGCGGTGAAGGCCGAGTACCTGAAGGCGACGGTGAAGGACGTCACCGTCACCACGGCCGTGGACGGGCTCCCGCACCGGATGCTGCGCAGCGAGCTGGTCGCTTCCCTGGAGCGGGCCGGCCGGGCGAAGGCGCTGGCCAAGGCGGTGCGGCACGCGGCCGGATTCAAGAAGCTATCGGGTCTGACCTGGGCGGAGATGGTCCGGGACGGCCTCGCGATGAAACACGGCAAGGACCTGTCCTGGAGCCAGGTGCTGCTCGCCGCGAACACCCCCATGCTCCTCAAGGCGTCCATGGTCGAGGGCCGTACGGACCTCGGCGTCATGGCATCGGGCCAGGTCGCGGGCGTGATCGAGGATCTTCCGTCCTGTGCGGAGCTCGTCACCCGCGTCATGGCCGAGGCACACGCCGTGCTGGAACGGCTGCACGGCCTCACTCCCCCACAGCGTCTTTCCCTCCCCCCGCACCTGCTCGGCACCCTGCCACCACCAGGGTGATTCCCCTTCTCCGTTACAGGAGTTGCCCCAGATGAGCCGTGCCCGAATCCGCCTGGCGACCGCGGTGCTCGCTTCCGCCCTCGCCATCGGGACCCTGCCCGCCGCCGCGTACGCCGCTCCGGCCGACAGCGCCTCCGTCTCCCGCCACCACCAGCCCGCGCAGTCGACGGAAACGATCCGCCAGATCCCCCTCCAGGGCGCGGTCAACTTCCGCGACCTCGGTGGCTACCGCACCTGGACCGGAGGCCAAGTCCGTCAGGGGCTGGTCTACCGTTCCGACGCACTGGGCAAGCTGACCGCCGCCGACGTCACCACCGTCGGCGGTCTGGGCCTCAAGAAGGTCCTCGACTTCCGCATCCCGATGGAGGTCCAGTACGACGGGGCCGACAAACTGCCCGCCGGTCTGGTCTCCACCGCCCGTCCGGTCAACGACCTCGGCCTGTACGGGACCCTGGTCACCGCGATAGGCAGCGGTGATCCCGTCGTGCAGGAGCAGATGCTCGGCGGCGGCCGCGCCGAGGCGTACATGCGCGACGTCTACCGCGCGTTCGTGACCAACCCCGAGAACCGGGCGCAGTTCGCGACCACCCTCCGCGAGATCGCCGACGGCAACCAGGGCCCGCTGCTGTACCACTGCACCTCGGGCAAGGACCGGACGGGCTGGATGAGCTACATCCTGCTGAACGCCCTGGCCGTCCCGAAGGCCACGGCCGAGCGCGACTACCTGGCCTCGAACACCTTCCGCGCGGCGTACGACGCCCAGGTGCGGGCGGGCATCAAGGCATCCGGCCGGATGCAGAACCCCGATCTGCTGATCCCGCTCCAGGAGGTCCGCCAGGACTACCTGAACGCGGCGACCACGCAGATGGAGGCCGACTACGGCAGCCTCTACGGCTACCTCACCGACGGCCTCGGGCTGGACCTGAGGACCCTGGCGAAACTCCAGGTGAAGATGGTCCGCTAGCCATCCGCCGGGCAGCGGAAAACACCACTGCGCCGGGCGGCAGCTGCCGCCCGGCGCAGTGGTCCGTACGTACTTCTCCAGATCAGGCGGAGCGGCGGCGGCCCTGGCCGGCGCCACCCACCCGGCTGCGGGCCGAAGCGGCGGCGGCACCACCGGAGGGGGCACCTCCGGTACGCCGGCCGCGCTCGCCGGAACCGGCCGTGGAACCGCCCTGTCCGCCCTGGCCGCGGCGGGCCTGGCCGGAGGCCGGAGCCTGCCCGGCGGCGCCGCCGCCACCGGTGCGACGGCCGCGGCCGCCCCCGGCTGCCGGAGCCGCGCCGTTGCCGGCGCCCGTACGCGGTCCGCCCGAGCGGCGGCGCGCGCCGGAGCCCGAGCCCCCGCCGGCCTGGCCGGCGGAGCGCTGACGCGGCGGGGTGGCCTGCGGCACGTCCATGACGACCGGGATGCCCGAGGGCTCCTTGGCGCCGGTGATGCGCGCGAGCTCCTCGTCGGAGGACTTGATCTGAGCCGTGTGCGGGGAGATCCCGGCGTCCGACATCAGGCGGGTCATGTCGCGCTTCTGGTCGGGCAGGACCAGGGTGACGACGCTGCCGGACTCGCCGGCGCGGGCGGTACGGCCGCCGCGGTGCAGGTAGTCCTTGTGGTCGGTCGGCGGGTCCACGTTGACGACGAGGTCGAGGTCGTCGATGTGGATGCCCCGCGCGGCCACGTTGGTGGCGACCAGCGCGGTGACCTCGCCCGTCTTGAACCAGTCGAGGGTCCGGTTGCGCTGCGGCTGCGAGCGTCCGCCGTGCAGGCCGGAGGCGCGGACGCCGTCGGCGAGGAGCTTCTTGACCATGCGGTCGACCCCGCGCTTGGTGTCGACGAACATGATCACCCGGCCGTCGCGGGCGGCTATGCGCGTGGCCACGGCCTTCTTGTCGGTCTCGTCCATGACGTACAGGACGTGGTGCTCCATCGTGCTGACCGCACCGGCGGACGGGTCGACGGAGAAGGCGACCGGGTCGGTGAGGAACATCTTGACGAGCTTGTCGATGTTCTTGTCGAGGGTCGCCGAGAACAGCATGGTCTGGCCCTCGGGCTGGACCTGCTTGAGCAGGGCGGTGACCTGCGGCATGAAGCCCATGTCGGTCATCTGGTCGGCCTCGTCGAGGACGGTGATGGAGACCTGGGAGAGGTCGGCGTCACCGCGGTCGATGAGGTCCTTCAGGCGGCCGGGGGTGGCGACGAGCACCTCGGCGCCGCGGCGCAGGGCGCCGGACTGCCGGTTGATCGACATGCCGCCGACGACGGTCGTGATCCGCAGGTTGACGGCCGTGGCGTACGGGGCCATCGCGTCGGTGACCTGCTGCGCGAGCTCGCGGGTCGGTACGAGGACCAGCGCGAGCGGCTGCTTCGGCTGTGCGCGGCGGCCGGCGGTGCGGGCCAGCAGGGCCAGGCCGAAGGCCAGCGTCTTGCCGGAGCCGGTACGGCCGCGGCCGAGCAGGTCACGGCCGACGAGGGAGTTCGGCAGGGTCGCGGCCTGGATCGGGAACGGCTCGGTGACGCCCTGGGCGGCGAGGGTCTTCAGCAGCGCCTCGGGCATGTCCATGTCGCCGAACGAGTCCACCGGCGGCAGGGCCGGGGTCAGCGGTTCGGGCATGGTGAATTCTTGGGGCCTGGCTACGGGGGCGGACTTCTGCCGTCCCGCGCCAGCCTTCGGACGTCCCTGAGCCGCACCTCGACCCCGGGTGGGGCGGCGGCTGGGTCGTGCGGAGCTGGAGCTGGTCATGCGAGAAAGCCCTCCTGAAACCGGCAGGTACTGCACAAAGCACTGCAAACAAATGGTGCGAAACAGCAGACAAGCCGGGGCCCGCACCGACTCGGTGCGGACCCCGGCGTGCTGACTGCCTTAGGCGGGGAGGATGTTCTCCGCCTGGGGGCCCTTCTGGCCCTGGGTGACGTCGAAGGACACGCGCTGGCCCTCGTTGAGCTCACGGAAGCCCTGGGTGGCGATGTTCGAGTAGTGGGCGAAGACGTCCGGGCCGCCACCGTCCTGCTCGATGAAGCCGAAGCCCTTTTCCGAGTTGAACCACTTCACGGTGCCAAGTGCCATTTTTGAATCTCCTGAATAGGCGGCAAAGGGCCCCATCCGGAGATTCCGGCAAAACAATAAAAGCGCCTGTCGGAGCATTCCCGTCAGGCGCACATAAAGTTCATGGGTACCACAACTGCAACGAGCTCTAAGCTAGCACACGTCGGTCGGGGAGTGTCGCCGCGAGCATGTGACCTCCGTCCTGCGTGGGTCCTGCACGCAGCTGCCCGCCCACCTCCGCGAGGGCGCGCCGGAGCCCCGGAATGCCCATCCCGCCCGAGTCCAGCACGATCCGCTCCCCCTCGGGGGCCGTGTTGACCACGTCGAGGCGAACCTCCCCGTCTTCGGCGTACAGATTCATCCGAACGGCGGAGCCGGGGGCGTACTTCGCCGCGTTGGTGAGCCCCTCGCGGGCGATCCGCAGCAGCAGCCGCCCGTCGGCCGCCGGGAAGGTTCCCAGGCCGGGCTGGGTGTGGTGGGTGATCTCCATGCCGGTGGCCCGCATGTTCCGGGCCAGGGAGCCGAGGAAGCGGCCCACGTCCACCGGGGAGGTGTACGCGCGACTGCCCGCGGGGTCGGTCAGCATGTCCAGCACCTCCCTGACCTCGGCCATCGCGGCCCGCGCCGATTCCTCCACGGCGCCGGCGGCCTCCCGGAGGCGGGGGTCGGCCTCGGCGTCCAGGCGCAGGGCGGCCGCCTGCATCGTGAGGGCGGTGAGGCGGTGGCCGAGGCCGTCGTGGGTGCGCTGGGCCAAACGGGTGCGCTCCTGGACGACGGCCAGGTCGGCCGCCTGGTCCACGGCGGCGTGGGCCTGGCGGGCCCGCTCGCGCAGCGCGGTCATGACGTGCCGGTTGCGGCGCACGGTCTCCCCGTACAGGGCGGGCACGAGGATGGAGCCGAGGACGAAGGAGGCGGGGTCGCGCCCGGCGTACCCGAGCGGCAGGAACAGGTCGCGGGTGGCCGCGTAGACGACGGCCATCAGCAGGACACCGCCCCAGCGGTGGGTGCGGCCGTACGCGGCCAGGGCGTAGGCGGCGAAGACGAGGGGGCCGCGGTCGTCGGAGATGACGGTGGCGGCGGTGGCCACGAGGGCCGGTATCCAGGGGTGGGAGCGGCGCCACAGCAGGGAGACGGCCGCGAGCCAGCCGGCGGCCAGGCTCGTGGAGTAGTCGGTGACGAGGCCGAAGCGGTGGACGTCGTGGAGGTTGAGGGTGGTGAGCAGCCCGCAGACGAGGGCGAGCCAGATGTCGGTGCGGCGGGCGCGCACGGGGTCGGGCGCCCCGCCGCTCTCTCCGGTCAGGGTGCGCAGACCCCGTTCCAGCAGCTGTCCGGCGCGACCGGGCACGGCCTGCATGACTCCACCCCCCATGACGCACAGAAGTGCGTAGAACATGCCAAAACGTCCCCCCAGGTTGCCCTTCTTCCGCCGAAGGGGCATCCCGGGGGGACGCGTTCTTGGGGCACCGGCTCGCAGTGAACCGGCTCGTTCCCTACAGGGAGACGCCGAGGCCGTTCAGCCAGGTGACCGGGTTGACGTCGGCGCCGTAGCTGTTGCTGGAGCGGACCTCGAAGTGGAGGTGCGGGCCGGTGGAGTTGCCGGTGTTGCCGGAGCGGCCGATCTGCTCGCCGGCGGAGACGCGCTCGCCTTCGGAGGCGGTCGCCGAGGAGAGGTGGGCGGACAGGGTGTAGCGGCCGTCGTCGTGCTTGATGACCACGGCGTTGCCGTACGCGCCCTGCCAGCCGGAGGAGACGACGGTGCCGGCGGCCGCGGCCCGGACCTGGGTGCCGGTGGACACCGCGAAGTCGATTCCGGTGTGGTGGCCGGCGGCCCAGCCGCCCGCCTGGTGGTAGCGCGCGGAGACGGTGCCGCCCGAGACGGGCAGGACGCCCTCGGCGCTGCCGCGGGAGCTGCTCTTGGACGAGCTCGACGAGTCCGAGGACTTCGCGGAGCTGGACGAGCTGGAGGAGCTGGAGGACTTCGGCGTGGCCGGGGTGCCGCTGCCGGAGTCGGAGGAGCCGCCGGAGCCGTACGCGAGGCGCTGGCCCGGGAGGATCATGTGCGGGTTGGACCCGATCACCGAGCGGTTCTCGGAGTAGAGGGTCTGCCAGCTGACGCCGAGTTCGGAGCCGATGGTGCCGAGGGTGTCGCCGCTGGCGACGGTGTAGGTGTTCGCGCCCTGGGCCTTCGGGGCGGCCGGTGCGTCGGCGTTCTTGTTCGCGGTCGAGGTGCCGGCGCCCCTGGCAGGAGCTTCGGGGGCCTCGGGGGCCGGGCCGCCGCGCTGCAGGCCGGCGAGCTTGCCGCAGGAGGGCCAGGCGCCGGGGCCCTGGGTCGCCAGGACCTTCTCGGCGATGGCGATCTGCTGCGCCTTGGTGGCCTGGTTGGCCTGGGGGGCGTACTGCCGGCCGCCGAACTCCGCCCATGTGCTGGAGGAGAACTGCAGGCCGCCGTAGTAGCCGTTGCCGGTGTTGATGCTCCAGTCGTTGGTGGACTCACACTGGGCGACCTTGTCCCACGTGCCGACCGACGCGGCGGACGCGGGCTGTGCCACGAGACCCACGGCGGCGGGTGCGGCGATACCGGCGACAACGAGACCGGCGAGGGTACGAGCAGACGGGAAAGACATGCGGAGTTCCTGACTTCGGGGACATTGCGGAGGCCGGGTGCACCGGGTGAAGCGGTGGTGCGTTCGGCCTCGGTAACCACCGTCCGGGAGGACGGGGGGTCGCCGAAGTCGCCGAAAGAGGACAAGCAGGACAGCAAAAGGGGACTGGGGAGGGAGGGTTGAGGGGACTTAAGTCCCGGTATGGCGGTAATGTCCGCAATAAGACGGGGAATCAGGGGCATCAGGGGGAGGTGGGTCACATGACGATCCGCGTGATGGTGGTCGACGACCAGAGCCTCATACGGTCGGGACTCGTGACCCTGCTCGCGAGCGCGCCCGACATCGAGGTGGTCGCGGAGGCCGCCGACGGGGCCGAGGCCGTGCCGCTGGCGCGCACGTACCGGCCGGACGTGGTGCTGATGGACCTGGTCATGCCGAAGGTCGACGGCATGGAGGCAACCTTGCAGCTGCTGCGCCTGCCGGAGCCCCCGCGCGTGCTCGTCCTCACCGGCTACACGGCGGACGACCTGGTCCTGGACGCGCTGCGGGCCGGAGCGGCCGGGTTCCTGCTGAAGGACCTGCGCCCCGAGGAGCTCTTCGCCGGCATCCGCACGGTCGCGGCGGGCGGCAGCGCGCTGGCTCCCGGGGTGATGCGGGTGCTGCTGGAACGGGCGGACACCCGCACCGGGGCTCCCGACCACGCGGAGCAGCTCTCCACCCTGTCCCCCGGCGAGCGGGACGTCCTCGCGCTGGTCGGCGAGGGGCGGACGAACCTGCAGATAGCGGAGGCGCTGCACCTGTCCCCGGCGAGCGTGAAGACGTACGTCTCGCGGATCCTGACGCAGCTCGACCTCTCGAACCGGACCCAGGCCGCGATCCTCGCCTACGAGGCGGGGCTGGTCCGCGCCGCGTGAGCACTGCCCCGGAGGGGCTGGCCGGTACTGGCGTGATCGAAAACAATGGCGCCATGACGACGACTCCCCGTTCCCGGGCCCGGTCCTTCGACGGCGCCGCCGCTCTCTACGGGCAGCACCGGCCCGGCTATCCCGAGGCGCTGTACGACGCCGTCGAGGAGCTGGCCGGGCGCCGGTTCGCCGGGGCCCGGGTGGCCGACGTGGGCGCGGGGACCGGGATCGGGACGGCGCCGATGCGCGCCCGGGGAGCCGAGGTGGTGGCGGTGGAGCCCGGGGACGGGATGGCCGCCGAGTTCCGGCGCACCCGGCCGGGGATCCCGATCGTGCGCGGGGACGGGGACCGGCTGCCGCTGGCCGGGGCCGCCTTCGACTTCCTGACGTACGCCCAGGCCTGGCACTGGACGGATCCGGCGCGGTCCGTGCCCGAGGCCCGCCGGGTGCTGAAGCCCGGCGGGGCGCTCGCGATCTGGTGGAACGACCTGGACGAGTCGGCCGGCTGGGTCGCGGGGCAGGGCGAGCGGATCCGTGCCTTCTTCGAGGCCGGCGGCCCGGGCGGCGCGGTCGCCGGCGGCGCCGGCGCGGTCGGCGGGACCGCCCAGGCCCTGGGCTACCGCACGCTCCCGCGCGGCCTCGACTCCGGTTTCGCCACGCGGACCGTCCCGTGGTCCCGGCGGATCCCGCTGGAGGCGCACCTGGCGAACCTGGCCAGCCACTCCGCGTTCCTGCTGCTGGGCGAGGCGGGGACGCGGGAGTTCCTGGACGCCGAGCGGGAGCGGCTGGATCCGGTCTTTCCGGACGGGACGGTGGAGGAGCCCTACGTGGTGACCGTCAGCGTGGCCGTCATCTGAGACGGCCCGGTGCGGACTGGCGCCCTCCGCCCCGGCCGCACGAGGCTGGCGGGCATGTCCTCCTCTTCTCCGCTGCCCTCCGCCGTCAAGGTCTTCTTCCTCGCCAACGAGGGCCTCGCCTTCCTGCTGGAGCTGCTGGCCCTGGGCCTGCTCGCCTGGTGGGGTTTCACCCGTGGCATCGGCCTGGCGGGATCGATCGTCCTGGCGGTGGCCGCGCCGCTCGCCGCGGCCGTGCTCTGGGGGATGTTCGCCGCGCCGAAGGCCCGGTACGCCGTCCCGCTCGCCGCTCGGCTCGGGGTGAAGGCGGTGGTGTTCGGCGCCGCCGCCCTGGCGCTGCTCGCGCTCGGGCAGCGGCTGCCGTCCCTCTGGTTCACGGTGATCGTCGTGGCGAACACCGCGCTCGCCACCACGCTTCGGATTTACAGCGCCCGGAGCCGCTCCTGAAGCACCGCCGCCCGGCACTGCGAGGGGCTCCCCCACGCGTCGCGCAGCGGGCGGGCCTTGCGCAGCCACAGGGAGAGGTCGAGCTCCTCGGTGTAGCCGACGGCCCCGTGGAGCTGGAGCGCGGTCATGGCGGCCGCGTACGCCGCCTCGCCCGCGGTCAGCTTCGCCGCGGCGACCTCCCCGGGGGCCAGGGAGAGCGCGGCCGCCCACAGCAGCGGCCGGGCGAACTCCAGGCCGATCAGGGTGTCGGCCAGCCGGTGCTTCACCGCCTGGAAGCCGCCGATCGCCGTACCGAACTGGGTGCGCTGCTTCGCGTACTCCACCGTGCGCGCGAGGAGGGCCTCGCCGACCCCGAGGCACTGGGCGGCGGTCAGCAGCCGGGCCCAGTCCGCGGCGTCCCGGGCCGCCGCGGTGACCGCCGGGCCGGCGGCGAGGAGTTCGCCGCCCCCGGCCGGGAGGGCCAGGCGGCGGGCGGGGTCGGTGGAGGTGCGCAGCGGTCCGGCGACGGCGGCCAGCCGGAGCTCCCCGGCCGGGGACACCGTGAAGAGGTGGGTGGCCGCGTCGGCGTCCAGGGCGTACGGGGTCCCGCCGGGCAGGGTGAGGGTGGCCGAGGTCTCCCCCGCCGCCAGCCCGGGGAGGAACCGCTTGGCCAGTGCCTCGTCGCCGAGCCGGGTGAGGAGTACGGCGGCAGCGGCCGTCTCCACCAGCGGGCCCGGGACTCCGGCGCGGCCCAGCTCCACGAACCCGGTCGCCAGTTCCAGTGGCATGAGGCCCATGCCCTCGTGGGCCTCGTCGGCGGCGAGGGCGAACAGTCCGGTGGCGGCGAGCCGCGCCCACAGGGCCGTGCCCGGGGTGTGGTCGCCCGCGCCCCAGGCCCGTACCGCCGCCGGGACGTCCGAGGCGGCGAGCAGGCCGCGCAGGGTGCGGGCGAAGTCCGCCTGTTCTTCGGTCGGCAGGAAGCGCATCAGCGGCGGCCCTTCGGGAGGCCGAGCAGCCGCTCGGCGATGATGTCGCGCTGGATCTCGTTGGTCCCCGCGTAGATGGGACCGGCGAGGGAGAAGATCCACGGCTCGGCCCATTCGCCGTCGGCGAGTTCCGCGTCGGGGCCCAGCAGGTCGAGGGCGCTCTCGTGCAGGGCGATGTCGTACTGGGACCAGAACACCTTGTTCAGGCTGGACTCGGCGCCGATCGTCTCGCCGGCGGCGAAACGGGAGGCGTTGGCCCAGGTGAACAGCTGGTAGGCGCGCGCTCCGACCACCGCGTCGGCGACCCGGTCGCGCAGCGCGGTGTCGGCCGGGTCCCCGTGGCTGCGCCACAGCTCCACGAGGCGGTCGGCGGCGGCGAGGAAGCGGCCGGGTGCGCGCAGGGTGAGCCCGCGTTCGTTGCCGGTGGTGGACATGGCGATCCGCCAGCCCTGTCCGGGCTCCCCGATGACGTCCGCGTCGGGGACGAAGACCTCGTCGAGGAAGAGTTCCGCGAAGGCGGGCTTGCCGTCGAGGCGGCCGATGGGCCGCACGGTGACCCCGGGGGCGTGCAGGTCGAACATCAGATAGGTGAGGCCCTGGTGCGGTTTGGGGGCCTCGGGATCGGTGCGGAAGATGCCGAAGGCGCGGTCGGCGAAGGCGGCCCGCGAGGACCAGGTCTTCTGCCCGGACAGCAGCCAGCCGCCGTCGGTGCGGACGGCGCGGGACTTCAGGGAGGCGAGGTCGGAGCCGGATTCGGGCTCGGACCAGGCCTGCGCCCAGATCACCTCGCCGGCGGCCATGGAGGGCAGGACGCGGGCGCGCTGTTCGTCCGTGGCGTGGTCGAAGAGGGTGGGGGCGAGCAGGTTGATGCCGTTCTGGGAGACCCGGCCGGGCGCGCCGGCGGCCCAGTACTCCTCCTCGAAGACCAGCCAGTGCTCGATGTCCACGCCGCGGCCGCCGTACTCCTCGGGCCAGGACACCACCGCCCAGCGGGCGGAGTGCAGGAGCGCCTCCCATTCCCGGTGGGCGGCGAAGCCCTCCCGGGTCTCCAGGGAGGGCAGGGGGGTCGCGGGCACGTGGGCGGCCAGCCAATCGCGCGCCTCGGCCCGGAAGGCCTCCACGTCCGCAGCATGGTTCAGGTCCATCAGCTGTTCGCCTCCTTCATCGCGGAGCCCTTCATCGCGGCACCTTTCATTCCCGATATGTCCATGCCGCCGAGCGAGTCCGCCGTCGTCTCGGCGTTGTGGGCGTGCGCGAGGTGGTGCAGGCCGAAGACGGAGTCCATGCCGGTGTGCAGGCCCTGGAGGTCCTCGGCCTGGTTGACGGCCCGCTTGGTGAGGGCGAGGCCGAAGGAGGGCATCTCGGCGATCCGCAGGGCGAGCCGGTCGGTGGCTTCTGCCAGTTCGGTCCGCTCGACGACCCGGTTGACCATGCCGATCTCGTAGGCGCGGCGGGCGGGCATCCGGTCACCGGTGTAGAGGAACTCCTTGGCGATGCGCGGGGGCATCGCCCACGGGTGGGCGAAGTACTCGACGCCGGGGATGCCCATGCGCACGACGGGGTCGGCGAAGAAGGCGTCCTCGCTGGCCACGATCAGGTCGCAGACCCAGGCGAGCATCAGCCCGCCGGCCACGCACGCGCCGTGGACGGAGGCGATGACGGGCTTGGGCAGTTCGCGCCAGCGCCGGCACATGCCGAGGTAGACCTCGGATTCCCGGGCGAAGCGGGATTCGGCGCCGGAGCGCTGGGAGTGGTCCCACCACAGGCCGGCCCGGCGTTCGAAGGGCAGGTGCGCGTCGCGCTCCGGGGTGCCGATGTCGTGGCCCGCCGAGAAGTGCTCGCCGGCCCCGGCCAGGACGAGGACCTTGACCGCGGGATCATCGGCGGCGCGGTAGAAGGCGTCGTCGAGGGCGTAGGTCATCGCGCTGTTCTGGGCGTTGCGGTATCGGGGGCGGTTCATGGTCACGTACGCGACCGGGCCGCGGCGCTCGTAGAGCACGGGGGTTTCGTCGGGCATCCCTGGGATCCTTCCCTAACAAGTGTTTGGTAGGTTAACGTACGGCCATGAGCAGCGTCGAGGAGTTCCGCACCGAGGTTCGGAGTTGGCTACGGACCCACCTCACCGGTGAGTTCGCCGCCCTCAAGGGCCGCGGCGGACCGGGCCGGGAGCACGAGGCCTTCGCCGAACGCCTCGCGTGGGAGCGGCACATGGCGGCGCACGGCTGGACCTGCGTGGGCTGGCCCGTCGAGTACGGCGGCCGCGGCGCGAGCACCGGGCAGCAGATCGCCTTCCACGAGGAGTACGCGCTGGCCGACGCGCCCGCGCGCGTGAACCACATCGGCGAGCAGCTCCTCGGCCCCACCCTCATCGCGCACGGCACCGAGGAGCAGCGGCGGCGCTTCCTGCCGCCCATCCGGGCCGTGGAGGAGCTGTGGTGCCAGGGCTACAGCGAGCCCGACGCAGGCTCGGACCTGGCGAACATCCGCACCCGGGCCGCCCTGGTGGACGGCGCGTGGGTGGTGGACGGCCAGAAGATCTGGACCTCCCTGGCCCACGCCTCGCAGTGGTGCTTCGTCGTCGCCCGCACCGAGCCGGGCTCCCGCCGGCACGCGGGACTGTCCTACCTGCTGGTCCCTATGGACCAGCCCGGGGTGGAAGTCCGGCCCATCGTGCAGCTGACCGGGACCTCGGAGTTCAACGAGGTCTTCTTCGACGGGGCCCGCACCGACGCCGCCCACGTCGTCGGCGCGCCCGGCGAGGGCTGGGCCGTCGCCATGGCCACCCTCGGCTTCGAGCGCGGGGTCTCCACCCTCGGCCAGCAGGTCGGCTTCCGCCGCGAGCTCGAAGACCTGGCCGCACTGGCGAAGCGCAACGGCGCCACGGCCGATCCGCTGATCCGCGACCGGCTCGTCCGGGCCTGGATCGGCCTGGAGACCATGCGCGCCTCCGCGCTGCGGCCCGGGGTCGCCCCGTCCACGGCCAAGCTGTACTGGGCCCGCTGGCACCGGGACCTCGGCGAACTCGCCATGGACGTCCGCGGAGCCGCCTCGCTCCTCGCGGCGGGGGCGCACGGGGACCCGTACGACCTCGACGACTGGCAGCGGCTCTTCCTCTTCTCCCGCTCCGACACCATCTACGCGGGCTCCGACGAGATCCAGCGCACCATCGTCGCCGAGCGCATCCTCGGCCTTCCCAAGGAGGTACGGGCGTGAACGCGATAGGCAAAGCACCCGCGTACGTGGCGGGGCACGGGCTGCTGGCCGGCCGGAGCGCCGTGATCACCGCGGCCGCCGGGGCCGGCATCGGCGGGGCCACCGCGCGCCGGTTCCTGGAGGAGGGCGCCCGCGTCCTCATCGGCGACGCGCACGCCCGGCGGCTGAAGGAGAGCGAGGAGGCGCTGGCCGCGGAGTTCGGCGCGGACCGGGTCGCCTCCCTGCCCTGCGACGTCACCGACGAGGAGCAGGTGAGCGCCTTCTTCGCGCTCGCCGAACGGCTCCACGGCCGCCTCGACCTCGTCGTCAACAACGCCGGGCTCGGCGGCACCGCGCATCTGGTCGAGATGACCGACGACCAGTGGTCCCGCGTCCTCGACGTCACCCTGAACGGCACGTTCCGCTGCACCCGCGCCGCCATGCGCTCGATGCAGGCCTCGGGAACGGGCGGGGTGATCGTCAACAACGCCTCCGTCATCGGCTGGCGCGCCCAGACCGGGCAGGCCCACTACGCCGCCGCCAAGGCCGGGGTGATGGCGCTGACCCGCTGCGCGGCGCTGGAGGCGGCGGAGTTCGGCGTACGGATCAACGCGGTGGCGCCGAGCCTGGCCATGCACCCGCACCTGGTGAAGGTCACCAGCGAGGAACTGCTCGCCGAACTGACCGCCCGCGAGGCCTTCGGCCGGTACGCCGAGCCCTGGGAGGTCGCCAACGTCATCGTCTTCCTGGCCAGCGGCTACTCGTCGTACATGACGGGCGAGACCGTGTCGGTCAGCAGTCAGCACGCGTAGGGCGCCCTATGACGAGAATGGGCAGGTGCCAACGAACAAGCCGATCGCACCGACGGCCAAGAAGAAGCCCCAGGTGACGGCGTCGCCCGAACGCCGCCGCGAACTCCTCGACACCGCCGCAGAGGTCTTCGCGGCGCAGGGCTACAACGCCACCACCGTCCGCAAGATCGCCGACGCCGCCGGCATGCTCGCCGGCAGCCTCTACTACCACTTCGATTCCAAGGAATCGATGCTCGACGAGATCCTCTCGGCCTTCCTGACCGAGCTGTGGGACGGGTACGACACCGTCCTCGCCGCCGGTCTCGGACCCAGGCAGACCATCGAGGCACTCGTCACCGAATCGTTCCGGGAGATCGACCGGCACCGCGCCGCCGTCGCCATCTACCAGAAGGAGTCCCGGCACCTGTCGGTCCAGCCCCGCTTCCACTACCTCTCGGACTCGCAGGTCAAGTTCGAGAAGGCGTGGCTGGGGACGCTGGAGCGCGGGGTCGCGGACGGGGTCTTCCGCGCCGACCTGGACATCCGCCTCACCTACCGCTTCGTGCGCGACACGGTGTGGGTGGCGGCGTCCTGGTACCGGCCGGGCGGCCAGCACAGCCCCGAGGAGATCGCCCGCCAGTACCTGTCCATGGTCCTGGACGGCATCGCCACACGAACGTAATCCTGAGGAGTTCTGATGCCCGAGGCCTACATAGTCGAAGCGGTACGCACCCCCGTGGGGCGGCGCAAGGGGGGCCTGTCCGAGGTCCACCCGGCCGACCTGGGGGCGCACGTCCTCAAGGCCCTCGTCGAACGGTCCGGGATCGACCCGTCGGCCGTGGAGGACGTGGTCTTCGGCTGCCTCGACACGGTGGGGCCGCAGGCGGGCGACATCGCCCGGACGGCCTGGCTGGCGGCGGGGCTCCCCGAGGAGGTCCCGGGCGTCACCATCGACCGCCAGTGCGGATCCTCGCAGCAGGCCGTGCACTTCGCGGCTCAGGGCGTCATGTCCGGCACCCAGGACCTGGTGGTCGCGGGCGGCACCCAGAATATGTCGATGATCCCGATCGCCTTCGCCTCGCGGCAGGCTGCGGAGCCGCTGGGCTTCACCGAGGGCCCGTACCTGGGGTCGGCGGGGTGGCGGGCCCGGTACGGGGACTCCCCCGTCAACCAGTTCTACGGGGCCCAGCTGATCGCCGAGAAGTGGGGCATCTCCCGCCTCGACATGGAGGAGTTCGCCCTGCGCTCCCATCAGCGGGCGCTGCGCGCGATCGACGAGGGCCGCTTCGAGCGGGAGATCGTGCCGTACGGATCGGTGTCGGTCGACGAGGGCCCGCGCCGCGACACCAGCCTGGAGAAGATGGCGGGCCTGAAGCCGGTCATGGAGGGCGGCACGATCACGGCGGCGGTCTCCTCCCAGGTCTCGGACGGCGCGGCGGCGATGCTGCTGGCCTCCGAGCGGGCGGTACGGGAACACGGGCTGCGCCCGCGGGCCCGCATCCACCACCTGTCGGTCCGCGGCGAGGACCCGATCCGCATGCTGTCGGCGCCGATCCCGGCGACGGCGTACGCCCTGAAGAAGACCGGCATGTCCCTCTCCGACATCGACCTGGTCGAGATCAACGAGGCCTTCGCCCCGGTGGCCCTGGCCTGGCTGAAGGAAACGGGCGCGGACCCGGAGCGGGTCAACGTCAACGGCGGCGCGATCGCCCTGGGCCACCCCCTGGGCGCGACGGGCGTCAAGCTGATGACGACCCTCCTGCACGAACTGGAGCGCACGGGCGGCCGCTTCGGACTCCAGACCATGTGCGAGGGCGGCGGCCAGGCCAACGTCACCATCATCGAGCGGCTGTAGCGTCTCGGATGAGCTTAGGTTTTCCTGGGTGGGTCTGGGCGTTCGGCCCCTTGGGAAAAGAGTCTCGGGTCTCGCCGTGGCCACTGTTTGAGCGGGGTGGCGTGGGTGTGCAGGTGGAAGCCTGCGCCGAGTCTGGCCCCGGTCGGCTGGTGCCGGTTGGGGGTGCTCATCGTGTGCGGTGCCTGCCGCCCATCTCGCCGCCGGGTGCGGTGGGTGGGTGTCTGGGGCGGCCGCCCCGCCGGACGCTTTCCACCCGGGCCAGCCGCCGATGGTGTGGCTGCTGGTGTTCCGGGTGGGGCGGGGACACGGCGGGCGAGGGCAACCTGGCCATCGATGAGGCGTTGCAGGTGTGCGGCTTTGGTCCACAGGTGTTCGGCGTGGATGCGGAGCCGGTCGGCCTTGGCCAGGACCCCGTTCATGCGGAGGAAGACGGGCTGCCCGTCGGTCAGAACGGCCGGTTGGATTCCACCGGTCAGGGTGAGGGTGCCGCCGGTGAGCAGGGTGTTCAGTCCGTAGTCGAAGGCCACCGCCTGGAAGTGCCCGTCGCGCAGCGTCTTGGGCACGCCGGTGGTGTGGGCGACATCCAGTCGCAGCCGCCCGGCGCGCAGGCGCAACGTCGGGGCGTGCAGGGCCGCGGCGGCGTCGATGGTGGGCGGCAGCCGGAAACGGATCCGCACCGGACGCCAGTCGGCACGGGTACGCGGGTCTGGACGTGCCGGGAGCCGTACGGTCAGCACCGCGTAGCGGGCGGGGTCATCCTCGCATCGGACGAGGGTGGCGAGCTGCTTGTCGGCGGCAGCCAGCACCACCTGATGGCCACCGCCCGGCGCCGCCTCCAGCTCACACAGGCCAACCGGCAGACGCAGGTGCGCGGTGAGGAACCGCAGCACCTGCCGGGTCCGGGAACGGAAGACGGACGCGGGCACTGCCGCCCCCTGCGGACAGGCGTCCCGCAGCGCCGCCCATTCCTCCTCGGTGCGCTTCATCGGGTCAACACCGGCCGGCCAAGTAGTCAGGACCGCATCCACCAGCCCGGCCCGCCATTCGGCCGAGCGCAGCACCCGCCCGGCCTGTTCCTCCGCGACCCGCCGGACCCGGTCGGGCACATACAGGCCCTCCGGCACGGTCGCCGTCCAGCCCAGAGTCCGCAACGCCATCCACGCGTTCGACGGCAACCGCTCACCCGACGGCCCTACACCCAAAGCGAGCCGGGCAAGCTCCGCCCGAAACCAGTACCCACCGATCACCCCGGCGGCCATCGACTCCACCAGTCCGGTCAGCCAGCCAGCCCGCTCACCCAGCACGGGCGCGTTCAGCACCTCACCACTGATCGTGTCCACGCCCCGGAACGCGGTCGCGGACGCGCACGCCACCCAGCCTGCCTCCCCCTCGCCCAGCACGATCTTCCGCCGCACGCCCACACCCCCGCCCCGCTCGCGACCTACTGTCCGATCATCGGACCCACATACGAAACGAGCCCAACCCGACAAGGTCACGCAACACAACAAGAACCCGTGCAACACCCAGGAGAACCAGACCAACCCAACGACTGCGCGCGGCCCTCCGTCAGGGCACGGGCTAGTCCTTACTGCCGCGCCATACTCGCGCGCGGCGCCGCTCCCGGGGCCAGCCCCGGACCCCCGCGCCTCAAACACCGACCAAATCCAGCCCGGCCGACGTTTGAGGCGCGGGTCAGGGCAGAGCCCTGGGAAGGGCGGGTAGGGGACATCCCCCCGCTCACGCATGGAACTCGCGCACCACTTCGATCCGCCCCACGATGTGCGCGTTGAACTCGTCCAGCTCCTCCGCCGGAACCCACAGCTCCAGGATGGTCTCCCCGCCGGTCTGCTGGACCGGGTACCGCTCCAGGAACGCCGAGTCCACCTCGAACCGCGTCACGTACCCCGCACCGCTGTGCTTGACGTTCCAGTCGCTGGCGATGCGGACCGCATAGTCCTCGTCGATTTTACCGACCACAGGAGCTCGGATACCGGCTCTGAACTGCGACGATTCATAGACTACATGTCCGTGAACGTGAGTTGGCGCTGATGCCGTAGCTCGTCTGGGTGGTCTCATGGGGCGGCCCGTCC